>CAZTOM010000031.1:0-2161 GCA_964615555.1 uncultured Actinomycetaceae bacterium | reverse complement strand
GGTGGGCCTGCGGGGGGTGGGCGGGCGTACGGGGGGTGGGCTCCGCCGTCGGGATAACGACGGAAATCAGCAACAGCCCCGCGGTGGGTGGGCCTGCGGGGGGTGGGCGGGCGTACGGGGGGTGGGCTCCGCCGTCGGGCACGCGAATCCGACCGCCCGGGGTCTTCCCGCCGGGCGGCCGGACGTGCGTGGCGGCCGCTCGTGGCGCGGCCGCGGGGGATCAGCCGCGCAGGCGCGCGGGCCAGACCCCCTGCTTGCCGGGCGCGATGATCCCGTTCGGGTCCAGTGCGTCCTTGAGCTTCTCCTGCAGGTGCAGGTGGGCGTTGTCGTTCCAGGAGAACAGGGCGGCGATGTCGTCCATGTAGTCCACGTGGCTGCGGTAGGGCGCATACCCGCGGCGGGCGGCGGCCTGAAGGACCTCGGAGTAGAGGGCGCGGGCGCGCTCCAGCATCTCCTCGTTGCCGTTCTCGAAGAAGATCATCGTCACGTGCACCATGTGGCGCGGATAGAGGTGGTAGCCGATGTAGATATCGAAGCCGTGCTTCGCATACAGGGCCTTCGCCTCTTGGTAGAAGTCCCAGACCTCGGTGCCGCGGGCGGGGATGATGGGCGCGATGTCGATGTGCCCGCCGTCCGGGGCCGCCCAGTTGATGGTGGGCAGCGGCTTGAGGGTGGGCACGCCGGCCATCTGGGTCTGGTCCTGCTCGGGGATGTCGTCGTAGGAGACGGGGGTGCCGTCCGCGCCCTCGTAGAGGCGGCCCTCCACGCGCACGCCCTCCATGTGGGCGAAGGACTCCTCGATGATCTCGAGGCGGCGCTGGGCGAGGCCCTTATCCCCGTAGATGGCGAACTTGCAGTTCCACTGGCCGAGCCCGAACTCCTGGCGGAGCTCCTCCAGGCGCCAGTCGGGGATCGCGTCCTCGCCGTCCCAGTAGTCGGCCTTGCGGCCGCGCTGGGTGGCGGCGCGCACCACGTTCCCGCACAGGGCGTTGTTCTGGATCACGTCCTCGCGGCGCAGGCGCGTGAGGATATCGATGAGCTCGGGGAGGTCCTCCTCGTTGTCCACCCACACGTCCCCGGAGACGAACACCTCCGGCGCCGGCATGAGCCACACACCGCCGCTGACGGCCACGCCCAGGTTGGACTGGGTGAAGATGCCGTCCAGGGTGGGGCCGAAGCCGCCCTGGAAGATGGGGCCGAGGTCCGAGTTGGGCAGTGCGCCCATCCCGGTGCGGACCAGCGAGCCGTCCGGGAGGACCACCTCGAGGCCGCACAGCGACTTCACGTGGTCCCCGAGCGGGGACATCCCGTAGCCGCGGTCCAGCATGTTGCCGAGCACCGAGCCCCACCCGAGGGCGGGCACGCTCATCCAGCACTTCATGCCGTTGGCCTTGAGGTACTCGAACAGGTCGAAGTAGGTGACCCCCGGCTCCACCACGGCGTAGCAGAGGTCCTCGTCCACCTTGAGGATGCGGTTCATCCGGGACAGGTCGAGCGCCACCATGGTCTGGTCACGGGGCTCGGGGCCGCCGTAGCCGAGGTTCTTGCCGCGGGAGAAGGTCCACAGGGGCTGGCCGAGCTCGTTGGCGAGCTTGACGATCTCCTGCACCTCCTCCGTGCTCCCCGGGCGCACCCCGGGCCAGCGCGTGCGGCCCGAGTTCAGCGGGTAGGGGTCCTTGTAGCCAGCCTCCTCACCGGGCCGGATCACGTTCTCCTCGCCGACGACGGCGGTTGCGCGGGCGAGGAACTCCTCGCGTGGGTCCGTGGTCACGTTCTCCCTCACTTCCCGGGACGGAACGGGTTGTCCAGGCCGAGGTTCTCACGCAGCGTGGTGCCCTCGTACTCCTCGCGGAAGTAGCCGCGGTCCTGGAGCTCCGGGATGAGCAGGTCGCAGATGAGCTTGAAGCCGCCCGGGTTGTAGGGGGAGTTGAGGTTGAAGCCGTCGCAGGCGCGGGCCTCGAACCAGTCCACCATGCGGTCCGCCACCTGGCTGGGGGTGCCGGCCATCCACTGGTGGCCCGTGGAGCGGGCCAGGTCCACGATCAGCTCGCGCAGGCTCATGCCCTGGTCCACCGATTTGCGGCGGTAGATCTGGTAGCGGGAACCGAGGCGCGGGTCATCGGAGAACCAGTCCTCCGGGATGGCGTCATCGAAGTCGAGG
>CAZTOM010000030.1:0-14600 GCA_964615555.1 uncultured Actinomycetaceae bacterium | reverse complement strand
TGTAGTTGCGCTCCTTGCACTCCTCGCACGCGAGGGTGATCTTGGGGCGAACGTCAGCAATCTTGCCTGCCATGTCCCGAGTCCTAACTCATTTCGAATTCTTGACGGTTCCGGTAGCGGGGGCGGGGCTTGAACCCGCGACCTCACGATTATGAGTCGTGCGCTCTGACCAGCTGAGCTACCCCGCCGCGTTCGGTGCCGGGATGGCACCAGGTCCTTTCGAACCAGAGCCCCGATCGGGATTTGAACCCGAGACCTCATCCTTACCAAGGATGCGCTCTACCGTCTGAGCTATCGGGGCAGCGCCGAACAGTCTAACCGGGCGCGGCTATGACTGGAAATCCGTGGGAGGTGTGACGGTTCACACCGCGTGGGGACATCTCGGCGTCCTCCGGTTCTCCCCCGAGGAGGAGGGCCGGTGGTGGCGGGTGAGGGATTCGAACCCCCGTAGCTTGCGCAACTGGTTTACAGCCAGCTCCCTTTGGCCGCTTGGGTAACCCGCCGGGTGGATCGCGGGGCTGAGAGAGGCCGCGCAATCGCGTACACGAGATTAGCAGGTCTGGGGCGCCTCGGAGGCGCCGGGGACCATGGCATGGGGCACAATGGGCCGTGGAATAGGGCCTTGTGCCAGTAGGACGTGACCAACGCCACCACCCCACGGCGCATCCGCGCGAGCAGTGTGGGCGTGTGGCGGCGGTTGGTTACCGGGAAGGGAGAGCCACGATGGCTGATTCGAGCTTTGACGTTGTGAGCAAGGTGGACCGCCAGGAGGTGGACAACGCGCTCAACCAGACCGCCCGGGAGGTGGCCCAGCGCTACGACTTCAAGGGCGTGGGCGCCTCCATCGAGTGGAGCGGGGAGGCCATCCTCATCAAGGCCAACTCCGCCGAGCGCGTGAAGGCCGTGGTGGACGTGTTCGAGTCCAAGCTCTTCCGCCGCGGAGTCTCCCTGAAGGCCATCGACTTCGGCGAGGGCGAGCCGCAGGCCTCCGGCAAGGAGTACCGGCTGGGTGGAACGCTGAAGGAGGGGCTCAACCAGGAGGTGGCCAAGAAGCTCACCAAGCTCCTGCGTGACGAGGGCCCCAAGTCCGTGAAGGCCCAGATCCAAGGCGACGAGGTGCGGGTTTCTTCCAAGTCCCGGGATGATCTCCAGGCCGCCATCGCCCTCCTCAAGGGCGCGGACGTGGACGCGGCCCTGCAGTTCGTGAACTACCGCTAGTGGGCCGTTAGTGGGCGCTGTGGGCGGCGGCGTCCCCGCTGTGGCTCCGGACGCGGACCCCGTCCGCGCCACCCCGGGTGCTGGCTGGACCTCCGCGGCTCTCCCCGACCTCGGGGGGCGCCACTTCCTCGTGACCGGTGGCACCCGCGGCATCGGCCTCGCAGTGGCACGCCGCCTGGCGTCCTCCGGTGCGCGCGTCACCATCACCGGCCGCGACCGGCACACGACAGCGGAGGTGGCCTCCGGCCTGGCCGGCGCGTTCCCCGTGGGGGCCGTGGGCCTCGACCTCGGGTCCCTGGCCTCCGTGCGCGCGGCAGCGCAGGAGGTGGTGGAGGCGGGGCCGTTGGACGTGGTGGTGGCCAACGCGGGGGTTGTGGCGAGGGGCTACCGGCGCACCGCCGACGGCTTCGAGATGCAGGTGGGGGTCAACTTCCTGGGCCACTTCGCGCTGGTGGGCCTGCTGCTGCCCCACCTGCTCCAAGGGTCGGCGCCCCGGGTGGTGGCGGTGAGCTCGCTCGCCTCCCATGCTGGCCGGCTGGGGCCCAGGTGGCTGAACGCGCCCGGTCCCGGCCGCGAGGCCACGCGGGCCTACCCGAGTTCCAAGCTTGCCCTCCTCACGTGGAGCCAGGAGTTGGCGCGGCGCTCCGCGGCGGCGGGCACCGGACTCCTCAGCGTGGCAGCCCACCCCGGCTACGTGGACACCGAGCTGCTCCTGCAGGGCGAGAGGGCCTCGGGGCGCGCCTTCATGCGCTTTGCCGGGAAGGTGGCCGGGCTACGCCCGGAGCAGGGCGCGGAGCCCGTGCTCGCCGCAGCCACCGTGGACGGGCTGGAGGGCGGCGACTACCTGGGGCCGCGGCTGGGCGGCTTCCGCGGAACGCCCGGGCGGGCATGGCTGGGCGGGGTGCCCCAGGACCCGGAGCAGGGCCACAAGCTGTGGGACTGGGCCGAGCACATGACCGGCGTTCAGGTGCCTGCCCCCTTCCGCGAGAATCCCGGCGAGTAGGTTGGGCGGATGTTCACCACACCGCGGTGCACCGTCCGCCGGTTTACTCCCTCCGATGCTGAGGCTGCTCTGGGGTACCTGGGCGATCCGGGGGTGATGGAGTTCGTGGAGCCGCCGTGGAGTATGCCCTTGGCCAGCCGGGCGTGGTGCGCGTGATTGGTGAATGCGTGCCCGAGAACCTCCGCTCGGTGCGGGCCCTCGAACGAGCCGGAATGGTCCGGCGGCCCGACCTCGACGCTGACCTACCCGTCTGGGCGGTCGAGCCCGGCTGGCACGCGGGGGTAACCACCTAGCGTCCCGCTGCTCCGACCTCATCGTGGACGCGGCTCGCAGGCCGGGGCAGCCCGGACCTAGCGTTGCACCATGACTATTCGCGTGGGAATCGTGGGCTACGGCAACCTGGGACGCAGCGCCGAGCGGCTGGTGGAGGCTGCACCGGACATGGAGCTGGTGGGTATCTTCTCCCGGCGCACTGGCCTGGACACCGCCGCCCCCCAGTTCGCGGTGGACGCGCTTCCGGGGCACAGGGACTCCATCGACGTGCTGCTGCTCTGCACCGGCTCGGCCACGGACATCCCGGAGCAGGCCCCCGAGCTCGCTCGGGCCTTCACCACCGTGGACACCTATGACAACCACCGGGACATCCCCCGCCACCGCGCCGCAATGGACGCTGCCGCGCGCGAGGGGGGCACCGTGGCGATCGTCTCCACCGGATGGGATCCCGGCCTCTTCTCCCTGAACCGCACCCTCGCTGCCGCGCTGCTGCCCGGCGCCCAGCAACACACCTTCTGGGGCCCCGGCCTCTCCCAGGGGCACTCGGACGCGCTGCGCCGGATCGAAGGCGTGCAGCAGGCGGTGCAGTACACCCTCCCCAACCCGGAGGCGGTGGCGAGTGCGCAGCGCGGCGAGGCGGCGGAACTCTCCTCGAAGGAGGCCCACGTGCGCCAGTGCTGGGTGGTGGCCGATCCGGCGGACCACGAGCGCATCGAGGCGGAGATCCGGGCCATGCCGGACTACTTCGTGGGCTACGAGGTGGAGGTGAACTTCATCAGCGACGCCGAGTTCGACCGCGACCACTCCGGTATGCCCCACGGCGGACGTGTGATCACCTCCGGCAGCGTGGACGGCCCGGCAGGCACCACCCGGCACACGGCAGAGTTCTCCCTCACCCTGGAGCGGAACCCGGATTTCACAGCCGCCGTGCAGGTGGCCTAT
This sequence comes from uncultured Actinomycetaceae bacterium, assembly GCA_964615555.1. Taxonomy (GTDB): domain Bacteria; phylum Actinomycetota; class Actinomycetes; order Actinomycetales; family Actinomycetaceae; genus JAAZBW01. The sequence continues at coordinate 11,164 of CAZTOM010000030.1, read as the reverse complement.
GCCCGCGCCGCCGCGCGGCTGGCCACCCAGGGGGCCACGGGCGCGTACACGGTGCTCGAGGTGGCGCCCTACCTGCTCTCCCCTACCCCGCTGGACGATCTGATCGCCCGCGACGTGTGACGTCAGGCGACGTCTGGTGCCACCTGCACCACCACGTCGTCCAGGTTGCCCGCGGATCCCATCAGCGCTTCCCGCACCCGGGTGGCCAACTGATCGGCCTCGCTCAGGCTGAGGGAGGGCTCCACCACCACGCGAGCATCCGCGGCGAGCCGGTGCCCCACCCAGCGGGCGCGAACACCCTCCACCGCGAGCACGCCCGGGACTGCGGCGGCGGCACCTGTGAGCTTGTCCGTGAGCGCCGGGTCCACGCCGTCCATCAGCCGGCGGACGATGATGCGTAGCGAGTTGATCAGGGTCCCCGCGATCACCGCGGCGATCAGCAGCCCTGCGATCGCGTCGGCCCGGGTGAATCCCAGCCACACGCCCACCACGCCCAGCACCACGGCGATCGAGGTGAGCCCGTCAGCTCGGGCGTGTTGGCCTTCTGCGATCAGGGCCGCGGACCCGATTCGCCGGCCGGTCCGGATCCGGTACTCCGCCACAATCTCGTTGCCGAGGAACCCCACGAGCCCGGCAGCGAACACCCATCCCAGGTGGGTGGGCTCCCGGGGGTCCGCGAGCCCGCGCAGGGACTCCCACACGATGAGCACGATCGTCAGCGCAATGATGCTGGTGATGAACAGCCCCACCAGGTCCTCCGCCCGGCGGTACCCGAAGGGGTACTGCCTGGTGGGAGCCCGCCTCCCCAGGCGGAACGCCATGATGAGGGGGATCGTGGTGGCCAGGTGCCCCAGGTTGTGGATCGTGTCTGCCAGCAACGCGAGGGAACCAGAGAGCCACACGATCACCACCTGCGCGATCGCCGTGGCCGCCATCCCGATCAAGGAGATCCACGCCGTGCGGATGCCCTGGTTCGTGGACTCCTCCGCGGAGAGGATCTGCTCCGCCGAATCGTGCGAGTGGGGGGTCAGCGTGTGCCGGATGGACGCCCAGAATCCCGAGGGGTGCGGGTGGTCATGCGTGTGCCCGCTGCCGTGCCCATGGTCATGGCCGTGGTCATGCGTGTGCCCGTGGCCGTGCCCGTGCTCATGCCCCTGCGCGCGCCCGCCCCCGACGGCGTGTGGGTGCCTCCCGCTCATGCTCCACCATCCACGATCCGCAGTCCCGTCGTGTCCTCTGCGTGGTGGGCGGGAGGGTTCGGCCCGGCATGCTCGGCGTTGTGGACCGCGTCCGTGACCAGGCGGGCGATGTGCTCGTTCTCGATCCGGTAGTACACCTGCTGGCCGGCCCGGCGTGTGCTCACCAGCCGCGCCATCCGGAGCTTGGCGAGGTGCTGGGACACCGCCGGGACGGGCTTGCCCACGTGCTCCGCCAACTCGGTGACGGACAGCTCCCGCCCCCGCACTGCCCACAGGATCTGCACCCGCGTCTCGTTGGCGAGCATCCGGAACACCTCGACGGCGAGCGCCACCTCGTCCGCCGGAATCAGGCCGAGTCCGGAACCCCTCCCACCATTTGCGCTCATGCGCAAATACTAGAATGCAGGGTCCACCGAGGCAACCACCCCGGTGCCGGTACCGGCGGAGTGCGAGGCCTCCGGCCGAGGCCGCGCGAGCAACAGGTGGGTCGGCCGCCCTGTCAGTTCCGTAGCGACGCCATCTTCTTCGCGATCATCTCCGTGGCACCCTTCGGGTTGAGCCGGGAGAACTTGTCCAGGCCGCTCGCGTCCTTGCCGATGAGCACCCGGTAGGCGCCCTTCTCGATGCCATCGATGATCTGGCGGGCGGCCTCCTCCGGGGAGGTCATCGGGAAGGCGGCGCCCTGCTCGGCATCCGCGTCAGAACCGGACTTCCCGCGCACCCGGTCCACGAGCCCGCCCACGGCGCCGGCCACTCCCCCGGCCACCTTCTTCACGGCCCCCAGCGCGCCGGCGAGCCCGTCAGTGGAACCGCCCGCGCTGCCGGAAGCCGACCCCGGACCAACCCCCGGCTCGGCCAGGGAGGCGGCAGCGTCGTCGTCGGAGGGGAGGGCCTCGGGTGGCACCGCAGCTCCGCCGCCGAAGGTGACCCCGGAGTTGCCGGAGATGTTGGTGGAGATGGCGCCGGGGAAGACCACGGTGACGTTCACGGGGGTGTCCACGGTCTCCGCGTAGAGGCCCTCGGTGAGGAGCTTGACGGCGGCCTTGGAGGCACCGTAGACGCTCTGGCCGGGGACGGGGGCGAGCGCGCCCATGGAGGAGACGTTGACGATCGCGGCGGCCGGGCGCTCGAGCAGGTGCGGCAGGAAGGCCTTGACGGTGTTGACCACGCCCCAGAAGTTCACGTCCATGACGCGTTCGATCTCGGGGAAGTCGAGCTCCACCACTGGGATGAACTGCTGGATGATGCCGGCCACGTTGATGAGGCCGTCCACCTGGCCGTGGGCTGCGATGACCTCGCCGGGGAGGGCGGAGATGCGGTCGCGGTCGGTGACGTCGGCAGCGTGGGTGGTCAGGCGGATCGCGGAGGCGGAGACCATGGCGGAGGTGGCGTCCAGCCCCTCCTGGCGCAGGTCCACGGCGGCCACGCGGGCGCCGCGGGCGAGCAGTCCGCGGACCACCTCACGGCCGATCCCGTCACCGCCGCCGGTTACCACGAATACGCGTCCAGACAGCTCCATGGGGGTCCTTCCGTCGGGGCGCCGGAGAGGAAGGAGGAGCGGCGCCGGGGGAAGGCTCAGCCTACGGGAACGTGACTGCGGTCACATGTGACGATCGGCCTAGCTGCGGCCCGGGGTTCTACCGCGCCTCGTAGCCGGAGCGGCCCTGGTCCCCGTACCCGGCCATCTGCTCGAGGCGGCGCACGCGCTCCTCCATGGGCGGGTGGGTGGAGAACATCTGCTTGAGGCCGGCGCCGCGGAACGGGTTCGCGATCATCATGGCGGCCACGTTCTCCCGCGCGGGGGTGGGCTGGAGTGGGCGGGAGTCCGTACCGCGGGAGATCCTCTGTAGCGCGGAGGCGAGTGCCATCGGGTCCTGGGTCAGCTCCGCGCCCGACTTGTCCGCATCGAACTCACGGGTCCGCGAGATCGCGGAGCGCACCACCACCGCCGCGAGCGGCGCAAGGATCATCATGAGGATCGCCACCAGCGGGTTGCCGCCCTGGCGGTCCCGTCCACCTCCGAAGAACATCGCGAACTGCGCGATCGAGGTGATGATCCCGCCGATCGCCGCCGCCACGGAGGAGATGAGGATGTCCCGGTTGTACACGTGCGCGAGCTCGTGGCCGAGCACGGCCCGCAGCTCCCGACGGTCCAGGATCTGGAGGATTCCCTCGGTCACGCACACGGCCGCGTTCTTGGGGTTGCGGCCCGTGGCGAACGCGTTCGGGGAGGCCGTGGGCGAGATGTGGATGGAGGGCATCGGCTGCCCGGCCGAGGTGGCGAGCTCCCGCACCATCTGGTGGATCTCCGGCGCCTCCACCTCGCTCAGCGGCCGCGCCCGCATGGAGGCGAGCGCCATCCGGTCCGAGAACCAGTAGGACACGAACGTGGAGACGAGCCCCATGCCGGCGAAGATCCACAGGAACATGGAGTTGCTGGTGCCTGCGGCGAGCCCCCAGCCCACCGCCAGCAGGATTCCCCACATGCCGCCCAGCAGCAGCACCGTCTTCAGACCGTTGTTGTGCGTGTCCCTCATGCCCCGTTCAACGCTCGCCCACCACCGTTTTGTTCCGCCCGGGTCCGTGCGCTTCCCCGGCGACGGCGGGGGTTGGGCTGCGGGGAGGCGTTGCGGCGGGCGCAGGCTCACCAGAGCTTGCCGTCGTGCTCCTCCTCGCGCGAAACCGCGGTCATGGTCTCGTGCTCCACCACCTTGATCCGCTCGCGGCCCTCGGCCTCGCCGAGGCGCCGCTCGAAGGAGTCCAGCATCGCCCAGCCACGCTCGGTGGTGTAGCGCACCCCGCGCGACTCGAGCAGCCGGACCATCGCGTCGTGGCCCACCTCCTCGGTGGGCAGGCCGCGGTCCAGCAGCCCGGCCTCCCAGTCCTCCAGCAGGTGGTTGACGGTCTGCAGGGCGTCGGACTTGGTGGAGCCGATCAGGCCCACCGGGCCGCGCTTGATCCAGCCGGTGGCGTACATGCCGCGGCGCACCCGGCCGTCCTCGAGCACCCGGCCCTCGTCGTTGGGGATGACCCCGCGGGCCTCGTCGAAGGGGGCGCCGGGAACGCGGGCACCGTAGTAGCCCACCGCGAGGTAGACGGCGTCCACGGGGGTGTCGATCATCTCCCCGGTCCCGGTGACCGATCCCCCGCCGGCGGGCTCGGTGCGCTCGGTGCGGATCGCGGTGACCCGCCCGTCCTCGCCGAGGATCTCCACGGGCCGGTTGTAGAACTTGATGTGGATGCGGCGGGAGGCCTCCTTCTCGGAGTCGTCCATCACCCAGTCCACCATCGTGTTGACCACCTGGCGGGTCATCTTGGAGGCGGCCATGGCCTCGTGCGCGGCGTCGTCGAAGTCGAAGTCCTCCACGTCCACCAGCACGTCCACGTCCGGGACCTCGCCGAGCTCCCGCAGCTCCAGCGGCGTGAACTTGCACTGGGCGGGGCCGCGGCGGCCGAACACGTACACGTCCGTGGCCTGGTTGGCCTCGAGGCCCTTCTGCACGTTCTCCGGGATGTCCGTGCCCATGAGGTCCGGCACGTGTTTGGCAAGCATGCGGGCCACGTCCAGGGCCACGTTCCCCACGCCCACCACGGCGATCTTCTCCGCCTCGAGCGGCCACTCGCGGGGGGCCTCGGGGTGGCCGTCGTACCAGTAGACGAACTCGCTGGCGCCGTAGACGCCCTCGAGGTCCACGCCGGGGATGTCCAGGGGGGCATCGGAGTCGGAGCCGGTGGCGAGGATGACCGCGTCGTAGTGCTCGCGCAGGTCTGCGAAGTCGATGTCCCGGCCGATCTCCACGTTGCCGAGGAGGCGCACGTCCCCGGACTGGAGGACCCGGAAGAGGGCGGAGATGATCTGCTTGATCCGCGGGTGGTCGGGGGCGACACCGTAGCGGACGAGCCCGTAGGGGGCGGGAAGCTTCTCGAACACGTCGACCATCACGTCGACGTCGGACTTGATGAGGGTGTCCGCCGCGTAGATGCCGGCGGGGCCAGCGCCGATCACGGCAACGGCCAGAGGACGCTCTGAGTTCAAAGCAGACCTTTCGATTCTTCGTCTTTCATCACGCCTCCCGCCTGCGGGGGCCGGGCGGGGCGTGGGAACCGTGCCCGAGTCTACCCCCGGGCGGCGCGGAGGCCGTATGCCGCGTGCCACAATCGGGAGCGTGCATGATCGACGAGCCGTGGCGATCGGGGCGCTGGCCTACGTCCTGTGGGGCCTCTTCCCGCTCTACTTCCGGCTCCTGGCCTCCTCCGGCCCCGTGGAGATCGTGGCCTACCGCGCCCTGTGGTCCCTCGTGTTCTGCCTCCTGCTGCTGGTGGTGGTGCGGCGGTGGGGCACGTTCGTGGCGGTGGTCCGCGACGCACGGCTCTTCGCCACCCTGGCCCTCGCCGGGGCGCTCGTGGCGCTGAACTGGGGGATCTACGTGTTCGGGGTGACCACGGACCGCACCCTGGACGCCTCGATGGGCTACTTCATGAACCCGCTCGTCTCCGCCCTGCTCGGGGTGCTCGTGCTCGGGGAGCGGCTACGCCCGGCGCAGCGCCTCGCATTCGCGTTCGGCGCCGCGGCGGTGCTCGTGCTGGTTGTCAGCTACGGCCAGGTCCCGTGGATCGCGCTCGGCGTGGCCCTCTCGTTCGGCTTCTACGGCCTCGTGAAGAAGCGCGTGGGGGCCCGAGTGGCTGCCCTCCCGGGCCTCACCGCAGAGACCCTCGCGCTCGCACTCCCGGCCCTGCTCTTCCTCCTGTGGCTCGGGAGCAGCGGCGGGGCCACCGTTGAACCGATGTCCCCCTACGGGGCGCTCCTGGCCCTCGCCGGGCCCATCACCGCCACTCCCCTGCTGCTCTTCGCCCACGCCGCGAGCCGGCTGAACCTCTCCACGATCGGGATGCTGCAGTACATCGCGCCCATCATGCTGTTCTTCCTCGGCTGGCTCGTCTACCGCGAGCCCATGCCACCGGAGCGCTGGGCGGGGTTCACGCTCGTGTGGATCGCCGTGGTGATCTTCGCCGCGGACGCCTACCGCGCCACCCGGCCGCCGCGCCTGCGCCGGAGGTAGGCCGCAGGGAGGCGTGCCGCGGGCGGCAGGGAGCCTGCAGGGAGGCGGGCCGCCTACGCGGGGTGGGTGACGCCGTCGGGAGGGAAGCTCAGGCGAGGCGGTCCACGAGCTGGAGGGCGAACTCCTCGAGGACCTCGCGCACCTCACCCTCGGGCAGGCCGGCGAGCAGGGCGATCGCGTCGTGGGCCCAGGTGCGGGCCATCTCGCGCGTCTCGTCCACCACGGGGTGGGCGGAGAGGCGGGCGACGGCGGCGGCGAGCGCGTCGTCGTCGTCGAGGTCCTCGGCCAGGAGGGCCAGGATGGCCTCCCCCTCCTCGTCCAGGTCGCTGGCCGCCTGGGAGCGGCGCAGCAGGAGGACGGGCATGGTGTCCACGCCCTCGCGCAGGTCGGTGCCGGGGGTCTTGCCGGTCACGTCGCCGTCGGAGACCAGGTCGATCACGTCGTCGGCGAGCTGGAAGGCGATGCCCACCTTCTCGCCGAACTCGGTCATGGTGGCCACCACGTTCTGCGGGGCGCCGGCGAAGGTGGCGCCGTAGCGGGCGGAGGTGGCGATCAGGGAGCCGGTCTTGTCCGCGAGCACGTCCAGGTAGTGCTGGATCGGATCGGCGCCCTCGGCGGGGCCGATGGTCTCGTGGAGCTGGCCGAGGCAGAGCCGCTCGAACGTCTCGGCGTGCACCAGGACGGCGTCGGCGCCGAGTCCGGCCACCACCTGGGAGGCCTTGGCGAAGAGTAGGTCGCCGGTGAGGATCGCCACCGTGTTGCCCCACAGCTCCTGCGCCGAGGGGGCACCGCGGCGCATGGTGGCGGAGTCCATGACGTCGTCGTGGTAGAGGGTGGCGATGTGCGTGAGCTCCACCGCGAGCGCCGCCTGGCGGACCTCCTCGTTCACTCCCCCGCCCAGGTGGGCGGCGAACAGGGTGAGGACGGGACGCAGGCGTTTGCCCCCCGCCGCCGCCAGGTGGCCGGCAGGACCGGCAATACTCTCTTCGGCATAGGCGGTGGCCTCACGCAGGCTCGCCTCGATCCTCTCCAGATCGGGGGCGAGCCGCTGCGTAAGGTTCTCGGGGGATTCGGTCACGTCTACTCTCAGGGCAGGTACTGGACGGCGCTGGTCAGCGCCTCGATCGCGGGTCCGGGGATGACTCCGAGCACGATCGTAGCAATCGCGGTGATACCGATCGCCACGGCGCCGAGGCCCTCACCGGGAACCGCGACCACGGCCTCCTCGTCCTCCGGCTCGGTGAAGAACATCAGCACCATGACCCGGAAGTACAGGTAGGCGGTGGCGGCGGAGCAGAGGATGGCCAGCACCACGAGCGGGCCCAGCCCGCCGCGCAGCGCGGATCCGAACACCTCGAACTTCCCCATGAAGCCCGCGGTCAGCGGGATTCCGGCGAAGGAGAGGAGGAAGACCATCATGGAGCCGGCGAGCAACGGGTTCGTGCGACCGAGGCCCTTCCACTGGTCAAGCTCGTTCGCCTCGGAGGTGACGTGCCCGAGCGCGTCGCGCTCCCGCACCGAGTTCACCACCGCGAACGCACCCACCGTGGCCAGCCCGTAGGCGAGCAGGTAGAAGAACACCGCGGAGGGTCCGTCCGGCTGCAGGGCGTGGACGCCCAGCAGCACGAAGCCCGCGTGGGCGATCGAGGAGTAGGCGAGCATCCGCTTCACGTTGTTCTGGATGAGGCCCAGGACGGTGCCCACCAGCATGGTGAGGCCGATGACCACCCACATGACGATCTCGAGGTCCCAGCGCAGCCCGGGGAAGATCACGTAGAACACCCGCAGCATCGCGGCGAACGCAGCGATCTTGGTGGCGGCGCCCATGAAGCCGGTAACCGGCGTGGGGGCACCCTGGTAGACGTCGGGCGTCCAGGCGTGGAACGGGACCGCACCCACCTTGAACAGCAGGCCGATGATCACGAGGATCGCGCCGCCGATCAGGAGGTAGTCCGCGCCCGCCACCGTGGGGACGGCGGCTGCGATCCGGCCGAAGTTCAGCGAGCCGGAGTAGCCGTAGAGCAGCACGATTCCGAACAGGAAGAACCCGGAGGAGAGCGCGCCCAGGAGGAAGTACTTGAGCGAGGCCTCCTGGGACAGGAGCCGGCGGCGCCGGGCGAGGCCGGAGAGCACGTACAGGGGCAGGGAGAGGACCTCGAGCGCCACGAACAGCGAGATGAAGTCATTCGCGTTGGCGAAGATCATCATGCCCACCACGGCGAACATGGTGAGGGGGAAGACCTCGGTCTGCTCGAAGCCGGCCCTGAGGGCGCGGGCCTCGTCCGGGCTACCCGGGGCGGTGGCCCCGGAGGGCGCGAAGGCGTCCTCGCCGGGGACCGTGCGGTCCGCGATCACGAGCATGGCCACGAACGAGGCGGCCAGCAGGATCGCCTGGGCGGCCAGCGCGGGCCCGTCCTCCACCACCTGGATGATGTTCGGGGCGCCGGCGATGCCCTCGTTGTAGACCACGCCGATGGGTCCGTCCTGGGCCACCACCACCCAGCGCCAGATCACGGCCACGAGGCCGGCGGCCAGCGCCACGAGGGCGAGTGCCACCTGGGCTCCGCGCCGGGAGCGGCGCGGGACGAACGCCTCGATGAGGACGCCCACCACCGCGGCGCCGAAGACGATCAGGATGGGCGTGAGGGCCGCCCACTCGATAACTGGTGCAGTGAAGTTCACTTTCCACTCTCCTCAGTCGCCTGGGCAACGGTGGTGACGGGATCGGTCTGGACCACCAGTACGGCCCGCTCGGCCACGGGGCGGACCAGGTCCAGCGCGGGTGCCGGGACGAACCCGAGCAGCAGCGCCGCGATCACGAGCGGGGTGACGGCCGCCTTCTCCCGCAGGTTCAGGTCCGCCGCGCCCTGGATGCCGTCCTCGCGGGGACCGGTGAACATCCGCTGGTAGGGCAGGAGGATGTAGAGCGCCGCGATGATCACGCCGAACACGGCCACGATGGCCACCCAGAAGTTCACCTGGAAGGTTCCGGTGAGGACCAGCCACTCCGGCACGAAGCCGGACAGGCCCGGCAGCGCGATCGAGGCGAGGCCGGCGATCAGGAAGGTTCCGGCGAGCACCGGGGTCACGCGCTGCATGCCACGGTAGGTGGGGATCCACTGGGAGTGGCCCCGCTTCTCCAGGAACCCGAGCGTGAGGAACAGCGCAGCGGTGGAGACGCCGTGGGCGATCATGTAGAGCATCGAGCCGGTCATGGCCACGGACGAGCCGATGAAGATGCCGAGCACGATGAACCCGAAGTGCGAGACCGAGGTCATCGCGGTCAGGCGCATGAAGTCCCGCTGCGCGAGCGCTACGAGGCCGCCGTAGATGATCGAGATGACCGCGAGGGCGATGATCACGGGGGCCGCCCAGCGCGAGGCGCTCGGGAAGAGGGGGAGGCACAGGGTGATCATGCCGAAGGTGCCGAGCTTGTCCAGCACGCCCACCAGGAGGGTGGAGGTGCCGGAGTCCGCCTGCTGGGCGGTGTCCGGCAGCCACGTGTGCACCGGGACCATGGGCGCCTTGATCGCGAACGCGATGAAGAACGAGAGGAACAGCAGGTTCTCGGTCATCGTGGAGGCGGTAAGGTTCCCGGCCAGGGAGTCGATCATGTAGGCGTCCGTGCCACCCGGGCCGTAGTTGTACAGGGCGATCACGCCCACGAGCATGATCAGGCCACCGGCCAGGGAGTAGAGCAGGAACTTCAGGGCTGCGCGCCGGCGGTCCGGGCCGCCGAAGACACCGATGAGGAAGTACACCGGGATCAGCATGAGCTCGAACAGCACGTAGAAGAGGAAAACGTCGCGCGCCGCGAACACGGCCACCATGACCGACTCGAGGACGAGCACGAGCGTGATCCACAGCCAGTCCGGGCCGCCCTCCCCGGGCTCGCGGGCGATCATGACCACCACCACGAGGAATGTGGCGAGGAGGATCATCGCGAGGCCGAGTCCGGTGACGCCGAGCGCGTAGGAGGCGCCGATGCCGGGGATCCACGGGAGCTGTTCGGCGAGCTGGACCTGGCCGGCGTTGCCGATATCGAACTGGGTGGTGGCGAAGATGGCGAGCCCGAGCACGAGCGCGGAGACCACGAGGCCGTAGTTCCGTGCCTGGGCGTGCAGCGGCTTCACGAGCCAGAGCACGAGGGCCGCCACGAGGGGCAGCACCACCAGTGCGGTGAGGATGGGGAATGGAGCGTTCATCTGGGCATCAGTTCCTTTATTTCCCTACATCCGTGTGAAGAGCACCGCGAGGACGGCGAGCGCTGCGCCTGCCACCACGTAGCTCGCGTAGGAGCGAACGAAACCGTTCTGGGCCTTGGAGATCCACTTACCGATGTCCCGCAGGCCGAACGCGGTGCCCTCGGCCACGCCGTCCACGATGTACTCGTCGGTGGCGTTGAGGGTGCGCGTGAGCGCCATGCCCGGCCGCATGAACAGCGACTCGTTGACGGCGTCCTGGTAGAGGTCGTTGCGGGCGGCCACCACGAGCGGGCCGGCTGCCGGCGCGGTCATCGGGACGCGCTGGCGGGCGTACATCAGGTAGGCCACCACCGCGCCGAGGACCGCCAGGGAGACCGTGGCCACCTGGATGGCGATCACCGGGATCACCGGCTCGTGGTGCTCCACGTGGCCCGTGACCGGCTCCATGAAGGTCTGGAAGCCACCGTTCATCACGAAGCCGAGCACCACGGAGCCGAGCGCGAGGACCATCATGGGGACGGTCATGAGCAGCGGCGACTCGTGCGGGTGCTGCTCCGGGCCCTCCGGCGGGGAGGTCCAGCGCTTCTCGCCGTGGAAGATCGCGAAGAACATCCGGCTCATGTAGAAGGCGGTGAGACCGGCACCGATCAGCGCGGACAGGCCGAACACCCAGGGGCGCCAGCCCTCGCCGACGAACGCG
>CAZTOM010000029.1:13764-15043 GCA_964615555.1 uncultured Actinomycetaceae bacterium | reverse complement strand
GCACCTACGAGGCCGTGGTGCGCGTCAACTCCCAGTCCGGCAAGGGCGGGGTGGCCTACCTGCTCTCCTCCACGCGGCACCTGGAACTGCCGCGCCGCCTCCAGATCGAGTTCTCCGGGATCGTGCAGAAGCACACCGACGCCTACGGCGGGGAGATCACGGCGGAGAAGCTGTGGGAGATCTTCGCGGACGAGTACCTGCCCGCCACCCAGGAGAACGGCCTGACCCCATGGGGCCGCTTCAAGCTGCGCGGCACCACCGTCACCTCCTCCGGCGAGGGCAAGCAGACCATCCTCACCGTCACCCTGCAGGACCGCGGCGAGGAGCAGGTGCTGGCCGCCACCGGTAACGGCCCGATCGACGCGTTCTCCAACGCACTCGCCGAGCTTGGCGTGGACGTCCACGTGCTCGACTACTCCGAGCACGCCCTGTCCGAGGGCACCGACGCCTCCGCGGCCGCCTACGTGGAGGCCGAGGTGAACGGCCAGGTGCTGTGGGGCGTGGGCATCGATCCGTCCATCACCACCTCCTCCTTCAAGGCCATCGTCTCCGCGGTGAACAGGGCGCTGCGCTGAGTCTCTGGCCGCACCCCGCCCCGGATCCGGACTTCGTTCCGGCACCGGTGGCCCCGCTCATGGCCATGGCGCCGATCCATGGCTCGGACCCCCGCCTGCACCTCTCCGAGAGGGGTGAGGCGGGGGTCCAGGTGGTGGCCCTCCACTGGCTGGGGCGGCTGCGGCGCAGCGAGGACCACGTCCTCACCGCGCTGCGCGAACTCCCCATTGACCCGCGCCTCGTGGAGTCCCGCCGGCCGCGGGAGGACCAGCAGTGGTCCTCCGCCGTTTTCCCACTGCCCGGCGAGCCCGGCCGGTCCGGCCCCGGTGGCCCCGGTGGCCCCGGCCACTCCGGACCCGGCGAGCTCTGGGCCGGCGTGGCGGTGGTGGCCCTCCCCGGCCACCACGTGGCCGTGTGCGAGGTGCGCATGCGCGGCACCCGCAGCGAGCTCTGGTCCGCGCTCACGCGCCTCATCCACCGGGCGCGCACCGCCACCCAGGACGTGCGCCTACCCTGGCTCCTCGGCACCGGCGCCAGGATCGGCGCGTGGCTCTCCGCTGCCATCATGGTGGGCGGACTTTTCGCCCTCGGCCTGACCCGGGACGCCTCCATGCGCTACGTCACGATTGCCGGCGGCCTGCTCCTCCTCGGGGTGATCGTTGCCTCGCTCATCTACGCCTTCCGCTACGTCCGCCGCGCCCCCGTCCCCGCGCACCCCGCGCAC
>CAZTOM010000029.1:0-13664 GCA_964615555.1 uncultured Actinomycetaceae bacterium | reverse complement strand
CCCACCCTCCCGGAGCAGGCCGCCACGCTGTGGAACAACCCCTGGATCCTCGCCCCGGCCGCCGGGGCCATCGCGATCGCCACAGTGGTGGGGGCCGTCATCTTCGTCCCCGAACCCAACCCGGTCACGGCCGTGGCCGCCTGGGTCACCATCGTCCTCGCGGCGGCCGTCCTGTTCCTCGGATCCCCGCACCGCCTGCTCCGGCAGGTGATCGCCGCGGTGCGGAGGCGCAGGCAGGGCGAGCCTGCCGTGCAGCTTGGCCAGTGGACCGAGGTACCCCTGGGCCAGGTGCCCGCAGATGTGGCCCGCCCGCCCGGACCCCTCGTGACGGCGTACCGGCACTCGGAGCGTGGCACGTGGGCCACCGTGGCCGCGGCGGGCGCGGGGGAGGACCCGGCATGGACGCGCTGGAACCAGCTCGTGACCGAGTGGGACTCCCCGCGCGGGAAGGTGAGCGCGCGGATCTACCAGACGTGGGACCGGCAGGTGGAGACCATCGTGGAGCTCGCCACGGGGGAGCGCTCCATCGTGCTGGAGACACCCCGGGACCCGGCCACCGCTGAGCGGCTCGCCCGCGGGCTCACCACCAAGCTCGCCACGCTGGCACGCCGGGAGCGGCCCCGCAGCCGCGTCACCGGCTTCCTCACCTACTCCCACGTGCCGGTGGCGGCACTGTGGGTCTCGGCCGTCCTCGTGTGGGTGGCGCTCGCCTCCGGGCTCGGCACCTCGCTCATCAGCCAGGGCACCCTCCGGTTCGTGGCGCTCGCGCTCGGCGTGGTCCCGCCCTACCTGCTCCTCACCTCCATCCTCGCGATCGGGCGCCCCGAGTGGTTCCGCTTCCGCGGCGAGCACCTGCGCCGGCGCGCCTACCGGGTGCTGTGGTCCGCACTGGTGGCGGCGATCGTGGCGGCAATACCCGCGGTGGCGTGGGTGGAGCGCTACTGGACCGGCCAGGCGCAGAGCATCTACTGGTGGGGGATCGCGCTCGGACTGCTGCTGGTGCTGCCGGTGGTCAACCAGGGCATCGGGAGGGTGCGTCATGGCCACCCGGAGCAGTCCGGGCGGGGGAGAATGGGGAGGTGAAGCTCTACCGGGACGAGGCGATCGTGCTGCGCACCCACAAGCTGGGTGAGGCCGACCGCATCATCACGCTGCTCACCCGCTCCCACGGGCAGGTGCGCGCCGTGGCCAAGGGGGTGCGCCGCACCTCCTCCCGGATCGGGGCCCGGCTCGAGCCCTTCGGGATGGTGGACGTCCAGCTCCACCGCGGCCGCTCCCTGGACATCGTCACCCAGGTGGAGACCCTCAACGCCTATGGGCGCGCCCTCGCCCGCGACTACCCGCTCTACACCTGCGCCACCGTGATGGTGGAGACCGCCGAGCGCCTCACCGCGGACGCCGAGGAGCCCTCCCCCCAGCAGTACCTCCTGCTCGTGGGGGCTCTCCATGCGCTCGCCACCCGCCGCCATCCCGCCCAACTGGTGCTCGATTCCTACCTGCTGCGCGCCCTGGCCGTGGCCGGGTGGGCGCCCTCCTTCCACGACTGCGCCGTCTGCGGCATGCCCGGCCCCCACCGCGCCTTCCACGTGGACTCCGGCGGGGCCGTGTGCGAGGAGTGCCGCCCGGCGGGGTCCGCCACGCCCTCGGCCGCCAGCTTCGACCTGCTCGGCTCGCTCCTGTCCGGGGACTGGGCGAGCGCCGAGGCCTCCACGCGGTCCGTGCGCTCGGAGGCCTCGGGCCTCGTGACCGCCTACCTGCAGTGGCACCTCGAGCGCCAGGTCCGCTCCCTTCGCCTGGTGGAGCGCGCATGAGCCGTACCCCCCGCCCCATTCCCGACGGCGGAGCCCCCCTCCCGCCGCCGCCCCACCCGTCCGGGGCGCGCGCCCCCCGCATCCCGCGCGAGTTCGTCCCCCGGCACGTGGCCGTGGTCATGGACGGCAACGGGCGCTGGGCGAACGCCCGCGGCCTGCCCCGCGTGGAGGGCCACAAGGCGGGGGAGGCGGCGCTGCTGGACTTCGTGGCCGGCGCGATCGAGATCGGCGTGGAGTACGTCTCCGCGTACGCATTTTCCACCGAGAACTGGAAGCGCTCCCCGGAGGAGGTGCGCTTCCTCATGGGATTCAACCGGGACGTGCTGCGCCGCCAGCGGGACACCATGAGCTCCTGGGGCGTGCGGGTGCGCTGGGCGGGCCGGCGGCCCCGGCTGTGGCAGTCGGTGATCACCGAGCTCGAGGTTGCCGAGGCGCTCACGCGGAACAACACCGTGTGCACGCTCGTGATGTGCGTGAACTACGGGGGCCGGGCAGAGATCGTGGACGCCGCCCGGGCCGCCGCCGCGGACGCCGCCGCCGGCCGGATCGAGGCGTCCCGGATCTCCGAGCGGTCCTTCGCCGGCTACCTGGACGAGCCCGACATCCCGGACGTGGACATGTTCCTGCGCACCGGCGGGGAGCAGCGCATCTCCAACTTCATGCTCTGGCAGTCCGCCTACGCGGAGATGGTCTTCCTGGACGAGCCCTGGCCGGAGGTGGACCGCCGCAGCCTGTGGCGCGCCGTCGAGACGTACGCGCTCCGGGACCGCCGCTACGGCGGGGCGGTCGACGCGCCGGAGGGCCCGGCGACCTGAGGAGTGGGGGCGAGGACTCTCAGTCGTCGTCGGAGTCGCGGTGGAGGCGGACCTCGGTCACGCTCTCGAGCTGGGTGAGCTGCGTGAGGAACTCCTGCACGGGGATCCCGCCCTCCACCCGGAGCCGGATGCGGACGTTGCGGCGGCCGGACTCCTCGAACTGGCGGCTGGACTCCAGCGTGGTCACGTAGTCCATTCGGGCCGCCACCCCGAGGATCTGCCGCAACGCGCCGGTGCCGTCCCGGTAGACCACGTCCACCTCATTGCCCGGCACCCGCACCAGCCAGCGGCGCATCGCGGGGGAGAGGGCGAACACGAGGAGGTAGTGGAAGGCCACCACCACCGCCGCGATCACCACGAGGCCCGCACCGCACGCCATTCCGACGGCGGCGGAGACCCACACGGTGGCCGCGGTGGTGAGGCCGCGCACCAGGTCGTTGTTCACGAAGATGACCCCGGCTCCGAGGAAACCGATCCCGGAGACCACCTGGGCGGCGATCCGCGCCGGATCCGCGAGCCCCTCGACACCGGCGGCGAAGCCGTAGGCGGAGACGAGGGTGAACAGGCACGCACCCACTCCCACGAGCGCGTGGGTGCGGATCCCGGCGGGCTTGCGGCGCACCTGCCGCTCCAGGCCAATCAGGGCACACAGGAGGAAGGCGGCCGCGATCCGGGGGACCTGGATCAGGAGGAGGTCCCAGTCCATGTCACTCCGGGAGGAGCCAGGCCTTCGATCCGGAGAAGCTCAGGCGCACCTCGGAGCCCTCGGGGTGGATGGCGCTCGTGTCCGGATCCGGATCGATCACCACCACGGTCCCGCGTTCGGTCTCCACCTCGTACTCCACCACCTCGCCGTAGAACACGGCGGCCAGCACCCGCCCGTGGTCTCCGGAGACGTCCTGGTACTCCTCGTCCGCCCGCACGCCCTCCACGCGCATGGACTCGGGACGCACCAGCAGCTGGGCCGGTTCGCCGGGCACCACGTCCGGGTGGGAGGGGACGTCCATCTCGCGGTCCAGCACCCGGATCCGGGCCGTGCCCTCTGCCACGTGCAGCACCTCGGCCGTGAGGAAGTTCGCCCGCCCGATGAAGTCGGCCACGAAGATCGAGGCGGGCCGCTGGTAGATCTCATCCGGGGGAGCGGCCTGCTCCACCTTGCCGGCGTTCATGACCACGATCCGGTCGGACAGGCTCATCGCCTCGGACTGGTCGTGCGTCACGTACAGCGAGGTGATGCCGAGGCGGCGCTGGAGGCGCCGGATTTCCAGGCGCATGCGCACCCGCAGCTTTGCGTCCAGGTTGGAGAGCGGCTCGTCGAACAGCAGCACCTTGGGGCGCATCACCATCGCGCGGGCGAGCGCCACGCGCTGCTGCTGGCCGCCGGAGATCTGGTTCGGGGCGCGGTCCGCGAGCGAGTTCAGGTTCATGGACGTGAGGGCGAGCTCCACCTGCTCGCGCAGCTCGGCGGCCGGGATCTTCTTCAGCTTCAGGCCGTAGGCGATGTTCTCCCGCACCGAGAGGTGGGGGAAGAGCGCGTAGGACTGGAAGACCATGGCCATGGGGCGCTTGTTGGGCGGCAGTTCCACGAGGTTCTGGCCGTCCAGCTCCACCCGTCCGCTCGTGGCGTCCTCGAAGCCAGCGACGATCCGCAGCGTGGTGGTCTTCCCGCAGCCCGAGGGCCCCAGCAGGGTGACGAACTCGCCGGGCTCGATGTCCAGGTTGACGTTGTCCACGGCCCGGACCTCGTTCTCACCGGACCCGAAGACCTTGGTGAGGTCCACGAGGCGGAGTCGGCCGGGAGCCTGCTCCTCGGCCACCTCGGCCAGGGCAGCATCGGTGGATTCCATGGAGGTTCCTTTCATGTCACATGCCTCCTGCCGGCACGACAGGCGTGCGCTCGGCACCTGAGCCGCGCACCGCGAGGTTGATGAGCCCCAGCACCGCCATGACGATGACGATGAGGATGGTGCAGAACGCGAAGGCGTTGCCGAACCGGCCCGCGTCCACCTCGGAGAGGATCTGCGAGGTCATGATGCGGGTGTGGGGAGTGGTGATGAAGATGATCGGGGAGAGGGTGGTCATGGAGCGGGCGAACGCGTAGCTGAGCCCCGTGAGGAAGGCGGGGCGGATCAGCGGCAGCGTCACCTTCCGGAACGTGGTGAGCCCGGAGGCCCCGAGCGAGGTGGAGGCCTCGTCGATCGCCGGATCGATCTGCTGCAGGGATGCGATGCCCGAGCGCTGTCCGGCCGGCATCGAGCGGGCGATGAAGACCATCACGATGGCGATGGCCCCGCCGAAGATGGCGCCACCTCCTGCCACCGCCGGGAAGATGGTGGACTCGCCCACCTGGACGGGGGTGTTGAACGTGATGGCGTAGCCGATACCGAGCACGGTCCCGGGCACGGCGAGCCCCAGCATGCCCAGGAAGTCGAGCAGGTCACGGCCGCGCCGCAGGCGCCGGACCACCAGCCACGCAACCAGCATGCCGAGCACGCCGGCGATGGGCGTGGCGATCAGGGCGAGGATCGTGGTGTCCACGATCGCGTCGTTCCCGATCCCCGAGAGCAGGTAGCGGAAGTTGTCCAGCGTGAACGTGTTGTTCACGCCCAGGATCTTCACGAACGCCCCGATGAAGACCGCGGCGTAGATGGTGATGATGAGGGCGCTGATGGTGAACACGATCCCCAGGATCGGGATCCGGGCTCCCCAGGACTCGTTCAGCCGCATCTGGCCCGCCGGCTTACCGGTCACGGTGACGGTGGAGGTGCGCCCGGTCCAGTAGCGCTGGACGATGAAGACCAGGAGCGCCGGGATCAGGAGCACGAGTGAGTAGGCGGAACCGGCGGCGGTGTTGTACTCACCGGTGATCGCGATGTAGGCGCGGGAGGCGAGGACCGTGTAGTCACCGCCGATCACGAGCGGGTTGGCGAGGTCCGCGATCGCCTCCACGAACAGCAGCAGGAAGGACGCCGCGAAGCCGGGGACCAGCAGGGGCAGCGTGACGGTGCGGAAGATCGTCCACTTGGACGCACCGAGCGAGGCCGCCGCCTCCTCCATGGCCGGGTCGAGCGAGCGCAGCATCCCCAGCAGGTTCATGTAGGCCACGGGGAAGAAGGACAGCGAGAGCACCAGGGTCAACCCGCCGAGCCCGTAGATGTTCCACGGCTGGCCGAGGAGCTGGTTCGAGATGATCCCGTTGCGCCCGAACAGGGTGATCGAGGCCGTGGCCACCGCGAAGGGCGGGGAGACGATGGGGAGGAGGGCGAGCAGGTGGAGGATCTTCTTCCCGCG
Source organism: uncultured Actinomycetaceae bacterium (assembly GCA_964615555.1). GTDB lineage: Bacteria > Actinomycetota > Actinomycetes > Actinomycetales > Actinomycetaceae > JAAZBW01. Next base: position 7,747 of record CAZTOM010000029.1, on the reverse strand, counting down.
GAACTTCAGCCGTGCCTGGGCGTAGGCGAAGAGGAATCCGATCAGGGTGCCGATCGCACCCACCACGATCCCGAGCACCACCGTGTTCTGGATGATGCGCAGGTTGACCGGGGAGGTGAAGATCCTCCCCAGGGCGGCAATGCCGTCCTCGGCGAACGCGCGGGAGAGGACGGTCGCGAGCGGCATGCCCACGAGGATCAGCAGGATCACCACCACCGCCGCGATCAGTGCGACCGTGATGGGGTCCTGGCGCACCCTCGTGCGGGCGCGGACAGGGGGAGGGGCGCCCCCGGCTGCCGGAGCAGCCGGGAGCGTTGCAGAGGCTGTCATGGTGGGGCGCTCTCCGTCAGTCGCGCGGCGCCGAGGCGATGTCCTCGTCGAACCGGGCGGTCATCTCGGGCTTCTCCTGCGCCGCGAGCTTGAAGTCGTAGTCCACGAGGTTCAGGTCGTCCAGGGACACCATGCGCTCGTCCACGTTCGCGTCCGGGTGGGTGAGGACCTGGTAGGAGCCCACGGTCTGGCCGATGTTCTGCGCATCCGCGGAGATGGCCCAGTCGATGTACGCCTTGGCCGCGTCCTCGTTCGAGGTGCCCGCCACCATCGCGACGCCGCCGATCTCGTAGCCGGTGCCGTCCTCCGGGAAGGAGACCACAAGGTCCTCCATGCCCTCTTCCTTGTACTTCACGCAGTCGTGGGAGAACACGAGGCCCACGGCCACCTCGCCGCGGCCGGCCACCTGGCCGGGTGCCGTACCGGACTTGGTGTACTGCAGGATGTTCGGGTGCAGCTCGCGCATGTAGTCGAACGCCTGGTCCTCGCCACCGAGCCGGACCACCTGGGTCCACAGCGTGGTGAAGGCGGTACCGGAGGTGGAGGGGTGGGCCGTGGAGACCTGGCTACGCAGCGCGGGATCGAGCAGGTCGTCCCAGGAGTTCGGGACCTCCACGCCCAGGTTGTCGAGCACGGTCTGGTTGGAGCAGAAGCCGAGCACGCCCACGTAAACGCCGGTCCACATGCTGTCCGGGTCCTTGTAGTTGTCCGGGATGTCCGCTGCAGTGGGGGAGTCGTAGGCCGCGAGCAGCTCCTGCTCCACGGCCGCGCCGTAGCCGTCCACGGGTCCGCCGTGCCACACGTCGAACTCCGGGTTGGAGCGGGCGGAGGCGAGTCGCGCCACGGTCTCCCCGGAGGACAGGCGCACGAACGAGGCGTCGATGCCGGTCTCCGCCGTGAATGCCTGGGTCCATGCCTGGCAGAGGTCCTCCATGGCTCCGCACGCCACGGTGACGCTGCCCTGGACCTCGCCGCCGGTACCCCCGGAACCCTCGGTGGTCCCATCCGTGCCGGTACCACCGCCGTTTCCGCCGCAGGCGCTGAGCGTGAGTGCGAGTGCGAGACCTCCCGCAGCAAGGACGCGGTTACGAATACTCATCTGGATCCTCCTCATCGAGATTCCTGGGTCGCCCCATGTTCGTGTGCAGGCTCGCACAGCGCCGCACGCAATGGGGTGACGGAACGGTCACGAACGGTCACGGCTACGTGACCAACGAGTACCCCTCCCCGCGCCGCGTCCGGATCATGCGCGCGCCGGCCGGTCCGAGCTCGCGCCGGAGGCGGTAGATGGCCGTCTTCACCATCTCCCGTCCGCCCACCGGGGAGGAGGTCTCCCACGCGGCGTTGAGGAGCTCCCGGGTGGTGACGGTCTCCCCGGGCCGGGCCGCGAGGGTGCGCAGGACGGCGGCGGAGCGCTCCGTGAGGTCCTGCCGCTTCCCCCCGATCCACGCGCGCGGGCGCACCAGGTCCACCTCGATCCCCTCCAGGCGCAGCGTGGTGGGCCGTGCGGCGCTCCGGGAGCGCGTGAGCAGTGCCTGCACCCGCAGGGTGAGCTCGCGCGGGGAGAAGGGTTTGCCCAGGTAGTCGTCCGCGCCGCACTCGAGCCCGGCGATCCGCTCCTCCGGCGCGCTGAGTGCGGAGAGCATGATGATGGGGATATCCGAGCCGGCCCGCAGCCGCGAGCAGAGCTGCGTCCCGGACATCCCCGGCAGCATCACGTCCAGGACCACGGCGTCGAAGCGCCGTTCCGCCACGGCCCGCCACGCCGCCTCCGCGGTGGGGGCGATGTGCGCATCCATGTCCGCCCGCGTGAGCGCGAACGCCACGATCTCCGCCATCTGCGGCTCGTCCTCCACCACGAGGATCTGGGGACGGGTGGTCTCAGTCATCGCTCTCCACATCCTTGGTGGGAATGGTCAGGTACATGATGGTGCCGTGCCGCGCGGCCGAGTCCACCAGCACGGTGCCCCGGTGCATCTCCACGATCATCTTGGTGATGGACAACCCGAGTCCTGTGCCCCCGGCGGTGGTGGTCTGGAAGGGCTCGAAGAGTTGCCGCCGCGCGGCCGGATCGATCCCATGGCCGTCGTCCGCCACCGCCACGATCGCCTGGTCCTCTCCGCGCACCACGCGGAAGGTGACGGTCGCCCCCTCGCCGGCGTGCCGTACCGCGTTGTTCCCCAGGTTCCACAGCGCCTCGCGTAGCAGCCGCGCGTCCGCCATCACGATGATCGGGCGGCCGTGGTTATCGAGCTGGATCAGGGAGGAGTGGACCTTGCGCAGGTCGCGCACCGCCTCCCGCACCAGGGTGCGCAGGTCGATCCGCTCGAGCCGTAGTTCGAACAGTTGCGCCTCGAGCCGGGCGTGGGACAGGAGGTCCTCCGCCATCCCGATCACCTGGGCGCAGTTGGAGGTGATGGTCTGCGTGAACCGCCGCTGCTGCTCTGTGATCGGGCCTGCGGAGCCGTCCTCCAGCAGCTCCCCGGCACCCTTGATGAGCGCGAGTGGCGTGCGGACCTCGTGCGAGAGCGTGGAGATACGCCGCGCCCGGTCCTTCGCCAGGTCCCGCAGCCGCTCCGCCTCCCGGCGCGTCACCTGGTGCGCCCGGACCGAGCGGACATGCAGCAGCACGGAGACGCCGAGGGCCACCACCAGCGCGGCGATCACCAGGAATTCCGTGGGCGGCAGCCACCATCCGCCACCCTCCCGTAACCCTGCCGTCACCATACGTTCATCATCGCATCCCGCCTCCCGACGACGGCGCGCACCGGCCTCGCGTCCTCGCGTCACCCCGCGCGGGGCAGGGCGCCGACGGCGGGGCCCACCTCGCGTGGTCACCTCACCACTTGCGGTGCAGGGAGCCGACGGCGGGGCCCACCACGGATGGTGACGTCACCCGGTCCAGGGGAGTGGGCCGACGGCGGGGCCCACCACGGGTGGTGGGGCGCGGACGGCGGGTGGGGCGCCGTCGTCGGGGCTACTCTGCGGCCGTGAGCTCGCCGGACGCCCTGCGCTCGGCGGTGGCGGCGCGGACGGACTTGCGGCGGCGCTTGACCCAGCGGGTGGCCACCACCACCACGATCACGGCCACGATGCCGGCGATGCCCCAGGGGGATCCGGCGAACGCGGAGATCGCGGCGCCCCAGACGGCGAAGCCGATCGTGGAGTAGATGAGGGCCCAGGCGAGGCAGCCGGGCAGCATGGCAAGCGTGTACTTCCACCACTGCAGGCGCAGCAGTCCGGCGCCCGCGTTCACGAGGGTCTGGAAGCCCACAGTGAGGAACGAGAAGGGGATGATGGGCAGGCCCCAGCGGTGGATGGAGGAGGTGCCGCGCATGACGTCGGGGGAGTTGAGCCAGTCCAGGGCCCGCTTCTTCCAGCCCTCGGTGGGCCGGATGTGCTTCACGGCAAGGCTGGTGGCCCAGCGGCCCAGCCAGTAGGTGCCCTGCGCCCGGAGGAACACCACCATCAGCAGGAAGAGGTAGACGGCCAGGAAGGGGCCGTTGTTGAGGAATTCGATCATGGGCGGTCCTTCGCAGTGCACTCGGCGCACAGGCCCACGAGTTCGAGGGTGTGGTCGATGTCCGTGAACCCGGTCTCCGCGGCCAGGCCGAGGGCCCAGCGTTCGATCGCGTCACCGGCGAGCTCCACGGTGCGGCCGCACTCGCGGCACACGAGGTGGTGGTGGTGATGGTCCTGCTCGCACTTGCGGAACAGGTTCTCCTCACCGATCCGCATCACGTCCACCCGGCCCTGCTCGGCGAGCACGGTGAGGTTGCGGTACACGGTGGCCAGCCCGATCGACTCGCCGCGGCCGAGTAGCTCCTCGTGGAGCTGCTGGGCGGAGCGGAACTCGGGAGTATCACCGAGCAGGTCGAGCACCGCGGCGCGTTGCCGGGTCATCCGCTGCATCTGACTCCTACGAGCACGTTCCGTTTGGGGGAATCCGGCGGCATCCTGCCGCCGCTCGGATCAGGTTACCCCAACGGGGGGAAGGCCCCCACCCTGCCTGGGAGCAGGATGGGGGCCTTCCGCCACTGTGGTTCCGGAATCAGGGCTTCTTGTTGCCGCCGCCTCCGCCGGAGTTGTTGCCGGGGCCCTTGTTGGGGTTGTCCCCGCCCGAGTTGCTCGGGCCCTTGTTGGGGTTGTCCTGCTTCGGCTCGGGTCCGATTCCGGCGCTGGTGTCAGCGCCCTCGCCGTACTCGATCGTGAGGGCCGGGCTGGTCCACACCTCCCAGTGGTCCGGGTTGTTCGGGTCACCGAGGGCCTTCAGCACACGCAGCTCGAGGACGTAGTCGCCGTTGTCCACGCGGCGGAGCTTGTCATTGCCCTGGTTCCCCTGGAACGTGCCGTCCCAGGCGAGCGTGGCGAGTTCGCTCATGCGACCGAGCTCGAGGATGGTGGCGTAGTTGATGAAGTTGCTGTGCACCTTCCTGCCCTTGGTGCCGTCCTCGTTGGCCTCGTAGATGTCCACGTACAGCGACGCGACCGGGTAGGCCAGGTAGAGGGCGATGATCGGGTAGTCCCCGTCCACCATGGTGTAGGTGTGGAACGGGGGAGCCACCATGAGCGCGTCGTCCTCGACGTAGGCGAGGATCGCCGTCTCGAGGGCCGTGAGCGCCTGATAGTCACCCGAGAGCCCGCCGAAGGGAATCACGAGCTCCTCGGTCTCCGAGGTGACCGTGATCCAACCGCCGTAGATGGCGCCATCGACCCCAAAGGCCTCGGTGATGGTCACCGTCGCCGTGCCGGTGGACCCGGCCGGGACCGTGAGCGTGGTGTCCGAGAAGGCGACGTCTGCATCGATGATGTAGTAATCAAAGCTGTCCGTCGAGTCACCGAACACGCCGGGCCCGTGGACCACATCGAGGGTGTAGGTGACTTCCTCATCGGAGTCGTTGCGCACCGAGATGGTGAACGTGTCCGGTCCCGTGTCGCTGTCACCCAACGAGATCTTCTGCGGCTCCACGAACGTCTGGGTGGTGATCGCATGCGGGATGTCCACGAGCCCACCGCCCTGCCGGGCGACTGGCTCCAGATAGGAGCCGCCAGGAACGAGGCCCCAGGTGAACGGGTTCGCCGTGTTGGTGAGGACGGTGCGAACCTCGAACGGGTCGAGTTCCGGACGTGCCTCGAGCAGTAGCGCCGCGGCACCCGCTACGTGCGGTGCGGACATCGAGGTCCCACCGATCGTGGCGTAGCGACCCTGCTCCAGCGGGTAGGTGGAGTAGATGCTGCCACCGGGGGCGGAGACGTCGGGCTTCAGGGTCAGGTCGGCCGCGAGGCCCCAGGAGCTGAAGTCGGACTGGAAGCCGCCGGTCGGGTTGTCGAAGCGCTTGGGCTCCTCGGAGAAGGTGATCTCCGTGGAGCCACCGTTCTCCTCGATCTCCGCGTAGAGGATCGCGCCATCGGCCTGCAGGATGCTGACCGCAGGGATCGTGATCGCGGGGTCCCCCTCCACGGTCATGTTGATGATGCCGCCGGTGTTGTTCGCCACGATGACGGCTTCGTACCCCGCCACCTGCGCCGCGAGGGCCTTCTCGTGGAAGGAGCAGGTGCCGCGGTCCACGATCACGGCCTGGCCTTCCTCTGCCTCGGGGAGCGGCGCACAGGCGTCGCGCGGATCGCCGGCCACGAGGGTGTAGGACTCACCCGGCTCTGGGTCAGGCGAACCCGTGGAGGTCATGTACGAGACCTCCGCGCCACCGGCCGAGGCGATGTAGTCCGCCATGAACTCGAGGTTGTCCACGGAGCCCACAGAGATCACGTTGTGCGCCACCGCCGGTGCGCCACCGGTGAAGGTGCCGCTGGTCCCGGCGTTGCCCTGGGAGACCACCACAACCACGCCGGCCTCGACCAGGCGGTCGGCCATCAGCGCGGTGGGGTAGCTCGGCCAGGTCTGCAGCGAGGCGCCGAGGCTCATGTTGATGATGTCCATGCCGTCCGCGTAGGCCATCTCCATCGCGGCCATGATCACCTCGGAATCGGAGGAGCCGCCGCAGCCGAAGACCCGGTAGGCGCCGAAGGTCACCTCCGGTGCCACTCCGGTCACCTCACCGTTGGCGCCCACGATGCCGGCCACGTGCGTGCCGTGCCCGCCGCAGTCGTCCGGATACGGATCGGGCATCGGGGTGTTGATCGCGGGGTCGTCGCTGGAGGCGTCGTAGGCGTCTCCCACGAAGTCGTATCCGTACGCCACGCGCCCACCATCGCCGAAGTCGGCCGTCTCGTCGTTCACGCCGGAACCACCGAAGTCGGGGTGGTTGTAGTCGATACCGGAGTCGATGATCGCCACCTTCACGCCGGCACCGGTGTACTCGAGTTCCTCGTTCGCAACATCGGCACCAGTCATGGTGCGGGCCTCGTTGATGTTCGGGGTCGCAGCAGCCTCCACGGGCTGGACCACCTCGAGCACGGGGTAGACACCCACCACGCCGGAGAGGGAGGAGAGGCGCGAGGCGTCGGCCTTGCTCGCCGTCACGGACAGGCCGTTCCACGTGGAGGTGAACGCGGCGTTCACCTCCACATCGAGCCCCGCGGAGGCGGCAGCGGCCACCACGCGGTCCTGGGCGCGAGTGGCGTTGGCAGCCGAGCCACCCTGGATCTGGGAGGCGCCGTCCACCTCCACCAGCCAGCGATCGGCCAGGACGGAATCGCCGTAGGCGGCGAGCTGCTCCTCGATGGAGGGACGATCGGGGGAGGGTACGGTGCCAATCGGGTCGGGAAGGTTCGGCGACGCCGCGGCAACACCCCCCATCCCTACAACGAGGGCGCCGGCCATGAGGCCGACGCCGAGGGTCCGCACCGCGCGGATCGTTCGGGTCATGGTCATAGAGGGGTCTCTCCCATTCGTTCGTGGGTAACGCCTGCGTCACCCACGGCGTGCGAGCATCCTCACACTGGATTGAGAGGTGCACAACATTTAAGCCCCGTATGGCGTGTCATTGATGTCCACAGCCATCCCTTTGTCCACGTTGTGGACGCCGCCGGCAGATTCCGGCCCCCGGGCCCACCTCGGCTACGCTGCTTCAAGCCGCCCACGCCAGCCAGGCGCGGGCACGAACAGAGCAAGGAACCGCGCCTCATGGCCACCTCATCCCTCGATAACGTCATCTCCCTCGCCAAGCGCCGTGGATTCGTCTTCCCGTCCGGCGAGATCTACGGCGGAACCCGTTCTGCCTGGGACTACGGGCCTCTCGGCGTGGAGCTGAAGGAGAACATCAAGCGCGCCTGGTGGCGCACCATGGTCCAGAAGCGCGAGGACGTGGTGGGCCTCGACTCCTCCGTGATCCTGCCGCGCCAGGTCTGGGTGGCCTCGGGCCACCGCTCCGCCTTCTCCGATCCGCTCACCGAGTGCACCTCCTGCCACAAGCGCTACCGGATGGACCAGCTCCAGGAGGAGTACGCCGAGCGCACG
>CAZTOM010000028.1:8473-15206 GCA_964615555.1 uncultured Actinomycetaceae bacterium | reverse complement strand
CCGCTCTCCCCGAGGTCCGCCAGGAACGCCTCGGCGGCGGCACCGATCTCGTCTGCCGTGGGAATCGGGACGTCCCGCCCCCCGGGCTCGTCTGCGGAGAAGAGCTGGGGCTGGGCCTCGCGCAGCGCGTCGAACTGCGTCTCGAGCACCCGTACGTGCTGGGAGGCCTCCTCCCCGACGGCGGAGGCGAGTTCCGTCTCGAAGCGGGCTGCCGCTGCGTCCAGTTCGCCGACCGGGAGCGCGAACCCCCCGGCGTTCGACAGCCGCCTCACCAGGGCTGCCGCTGCCGCCGGGTAGGGGTGGTGGGCCAGGTAGTGCGGGATGGCGGCGGAGAAGCCAATGGTGTCCCGACCGGCCTGCCCGAGGGAGAACTCGAGCACGTTCGACATCTGGGCCGGGAACTGGAGGGTGCCCATGATCCCCTCGTCCTCGGTCCGGAGCTCGGGGCGGGAGGCGTGGGAGGTGATCTGGACGGGCCGGGTGTGCGGGACTCCCGTGGGGAAGCCCTGGAGCACGTACGCGCGGGTGACCCCGAAGCGCTCCACCAGGGCGAGGACCTCCTCGGTGAAGCGGTTCCAGCGCAAATCCGGTTCCTGGCCGTGGAGGAGGAGCATCTCGGTGCCCTCGTCGTCTCGCACCAGGTCGATCACGAGCTGGTTCGTGTGCAGGTCCGTGAACTGCCCGTCCCGGTAGACGATCGTGGGCCGGTTGCGGTGGAAGTCCGTCACCTCGTCCTGGTCGAACGTGGCCACGCGCTCGTGCTGGAGGGATCCCACCAGGTGCTCGGCCACGATCTGGGCGGCAGCACCCGCATCCATGGAGGAGTGCAGCGCGATCACCATGGAGGGTGCACTCACGCGCCCGGCCACGGGCTCGAGGCGCACGAAGGGACGATCCTCGCGTCCTGACATGTCCAACTGCTCGTTCACTGTGCTCCTCCCTCCTGGAAGTCCTGCTGGTTCTCCCGGGCCGGTGGCGGCCCGGTGTGGGTGCCGGTGTTCCCACCCCTGGTGGGTCCGGTGTTCCTCACCAGTGTCCAACGCTCCATCCGGCTCAACCTATTCCGCGAAGCGCTGGCGCCACCTCCGCCGGGTAGACGATAATAGAGGGCTGTTGCCACGCGCGGAGACGCGCCCACGGCACGTTCGGACGCGATGGGAGAGCTCTGGTGGTTGATTCCGAGGTGCGGGAGATCCGACTCGAGCAGAGCCACCTGGATCGGGTGTACGCGCGGTTGGACGAGATGCGGGCCGGCTACGTGCGGTCCCTGGCGGAGGTGCGGCGCGAGGGCCCCTCCGGCAGCCCCCAGAACCGCTCGGAGCGCGACGCGTTCGCCGCCCACTACGAGGACATGATCTCCCGGCTGGACCAGGTGGAGAACCGGCTCGTGTTCGGCCGCATGGACTTCGCGGGGGACTCCGAGCCCCGCTACATCGGCCGCATCGGCATCCTCTCCGACGAGCAGGAGCAACTGCTGCTGGACTGGCGCGCCCCCTCGGCGCGTCCCTTCTACCAGGCAACCGCCGCCCACCCGGGTGACCTGGTCCGCCGGCGCCACATCACCACCGAGGGCAGGCGCGTGGTGGGGATCGAGGACGAGCTGCTCAACTCCGAGGCCATCACGGACGAGGTGGCCACCTCGCTGACCGGCGAGGGTGCGCTCTTCGCCGCCCTGGCCGCGGCCCGCGAGGGCCAGATGAGCGACATCGTGGCCACCATCCAGTCCGAGCAGGACGCGATCATCCGCGACGGGATGGACGGGATCCTCGTGGTGCAGGGCGGGCCCGGCACCGGGAAGACGGCCGTGGCACTGCACCGGGCCGCCTACCTCCTGTACGCGCACCGCGAGCGGCTCCAGCGCTCCGGCGTCCTGATCGTGGGCCCCACCCGGGTCTTCCTCGAGTACATCGACCAGGTCCTCCCCTCACTCGGTGAGAACGACGTGGTCTCCACCACGATCGGCGACCTCCTGCCGGGGACCTCCACCCGCCTGCGCGAGGACGAGGAGGTGGCGGCCATCAAGGGGAACCTCGAGATGGCCAACGTGGTGGAGCGCGCGGTGAAGGCCCTGCAGCGGGTGCCCGCGGAGACCCAGAAGATCGTGGTGGAGGGCGTAACGATCGAGGTCCGCCCGGAGACGGTGCGGGCCGCGATGACGAAGGCGCGGCGTTCGGCCTCCACCCACAACGAGGCCCGCACCCCGTTCGTGCTCGCCATGCTCGAGGACCTCGTGAAGCAGTACGCCGCCGGCCGGGGCCTGGACGAGTCCGACGACTACCAGTACCTCTACGAGGACGTGCGCACCCACCGCGAGGTGCGGATCGCGCTGAACCTGTGTTGGATGCCCACCACACCCCACGGCCTGCTCGAGAAGCTCTACGCCCGGCCGGACCTGCTCGAGCGCCACTCCCCCAAGTTCAACCGGCAGGAGCGTGGGCTCCTCCACCGCGAGCCCGGGGCACCGTGGACGATCTCGGACATCCCGCTCCTGGACGAGCTCGCCGAGCTCCTCGGCCCCCACGAGGAGGCGGAGTCGCGCCGGGCGCGCCTCGAGGACGAGGCCCAGGCCCGTGAGCAGGTGGAGTACGCCCAGCAGGCGATCGACGCCCAGGGCCTCGGCGGCGGACTCGTCTCCGCCTCGATGCTCGCGGCGCGCTTCCGCGCGGAGGGCCCGCGCCTCACCCTGGCCGAGCGCGCGGGCGGTGACCGCACGTGGACGTACGGCCACATCGTGGTGGACGAGGCCCAGGAGCTCTCCCCCATGGCGTGGCGCTCGCTGCTGCGCCGCGTCCCGCTGCGCTCGATGACCGTGGTGGGCGACCTGGCCCAGCAGTCCTCCTCAACCCCCGCCCCCACGTGGCGCTCCCTCATGGGCAAGGCTGGGCGCGAGCACGTGCGCCAGGCGGCCCTCACCGTCTCCTACCGCACACCCGCCACCGTCCTCGACGCTGCCGGTGCGGTTCTCATGGCGGGTGCACCCGCGGACTACCTGCCCCTCACGGCCGCGCGGGACATCCCCGGCTCGCTGCGCGAGACCCGCGGCCACTGGCGCGAGGCGCTCATCCCGGTGGTGCGCGAGGAGCTCGCCGAGATCGGGAGGGGCAAGATGGCTGTCATCGCCCCCACGGAGCAGTTGGGCGGGGTCCTGTCCGAACTCCGCACGGAGTTCCAGGACCAGCTCACCTCCCCGGACGGCCACCCGCTGCGGGCTCCGCTCGTGGTTCTGGACGCACCCGCCTCGAAGGGCCTCGAGTTCGACGTGGTCGTGGTGGTGGAGCCGGCGGAGATCGCGCTGCGCTCCACGGGAGACATCTACGTGGCGATGACACGCTGCACCCAGCGCCTCCATGCCATCTACCGGGATGCGCTTCCCGAGGGCTGGGACCACGATTCGGGCGGGCGGGCCGAGTAGTTCCCGAAATGGGAGAGACTGGGGCCGTGGCACGAGCACTACTCCTGGAGAATCCGCATCACGAGACCGACGCGCTGCTGCGCGCCGTGGGGCTCGAGGTGGTGCGGCACCCCGGCGCCCTCGACGAGGACGAGCTGATCGAGGCCCTCGAGGGCGTGAGCGTCCTCGGCATCCGGTCAAAGACCCGAGTCACCGGGAGGGTCCTCGAGGCCCATCCCCAACTAGAGGCGATCGGCACCTTCTCGATCGGCACCACCCAGATCGACCTGCGGGATGCGACCCGCGCCGGCGTGGCCGTCTTCAACGCGCCCTTCTCCAACACCCGGTCCGTGGTGGAGCTTGCGATCTCCGAGATCATTGCCCTGAACCGCCGGCTTACCGAGCGGGACCGCGCGCTGCACGAGGGCCGCTGGGAGAAGTCCGCGGCGGGTGCCCACGAGGTGCGCGGCCTGACCCTCGGCATCATCGGCTACGGCAACATCGGCACCCAGCTCTCCGTGGTGGCCGAGGCCCTCGGCATGAGCGTGCTCTTCTTCGACGTCCAGGAGCGCCCCGCGCTGGGCAACGCGAAGCGCTGCCGCACCATGGAGGAGGTGCTCCGCACCGCGGACATCGTCTCGATCCACGTGGATGACTCCCCCTCCAACGCTGGCCTCATCGGACCCCGGGAGTTCTCCCAGATGAAGCAGGGCTCGCTGTTCCTCAACCTCTCGCGCGGTTTCGTGGTGGACGTGGAGGCCCTGCGGGACAACGTGGTGGAGGGGCACATCGCGGGGGCCGCGGTGGACGTCTACCCGGAGGAGCCGAAGGCGAACGGTGAGCCGTTCGCTTCTCCGCTGCGTGGCCTCCCCAACGTGATCCTCACCCCCCACATCGGAGGGTCCACGCTGGAGGCGCAGTACGAGATCGGCCAGTTCGTGGGCAACAAGCTCGCGAACTACGTGAAGGCCGCCTCCACGGACATGTCCGTGAACCTGCCGCGGCTCACCCTCACGCCCTCTCCCGAGTCCCGGTACCGCGTGGCGTGGGTGCACCGGAACATGCCCGGTGTGCTGGCCCTCATCAACCAGACGTTCGCCGAGTCCGGCGCCAACATCTCCGGGCAGATCCTCGGCACGGTGCACGACATCGGGTACATGGTCACCGACCTGAGCTCCGAGATCCCCCCGGAGGGGCTTGCCGCGCTGCGCGAGATGGAGGGAACCATCCGCCTGCGGGTGCTCCAGCGCCACCACGCCGGGTAGGGCGCCGCCCGGGGCGGGAACCCGCTCCGGCACCACCGGACACCGGTGGGGATCTCCCTAGGAAGCAGAAGATCCGGTGGTGCCGCGGGCTTCCCCTCCCTCGGCACCACCGGACGACTCGTCACCCTCCTCGAGGCGCCGCAGTTCCGCGATCGCGTTCTCGAAGTCCTCGAGGGTGGTGAAGGACGAGTATACCGAGGCGAACCTGAGGTAGGCCACGGTGTCAAGGTCCCGGAGTGGGCCCAGGATGGCCATTCCCACATCGTTCGTGTCCACCACTGAGGAGCCGAGGGAGCGGATCGTCTCCTCCACCCCCTGGGCGAGGACGGCGATCTGGTCATCGGTGACGGGGCGGCCCTGACACGCCTTGCGGACACCGGAGATGATCTTCTCCCGGATAAACGGCTCGGAGACTCCCGAGCGCTTCATGACGCTCAGCGTGGCCGACTCCACGGTGGTGAAGCGGCGGTGGCACGTGGGGCACTCGCGGCGACGCCGGATGCTCGTGCCGTCGTCCGAGGTGCGCGAGTCGACCACTCGCGAATCGGTGTGGTGACAGAACGGGCAGTGCATCCCCGAACCGTAGTGTGCCCCTGCTGCGGTTCGCAAACGCTCCGCCAGGACGGTCACCATCAGTGGGTGGCGGGCAGGAGGAGGACCTGGCCGGGCTGGATGGTGCTGCCACCGAGCCCGTTCAGCTCCACGATGTCCGCCATGGCGTCCCGCACGTCCACGCCCGGGACCGTGGCCGCGATGGACCACAGGGTGTCACCGGAGCCCACCACCACGCTCTCCCCCGCAACGGGGGCCGAACGCAGCGCGAGTCCGATCACCGCGCCCACCACGATGGCCACGATCGAGGCGACCACTCCGGCGAGGATGCGCAGCGCGAGGCGCCCGCGCTCCGTCAGGACGAGCGGCGCCTCCTGCGTGCGGGTACGGGCCACCACCGGCTGCACCCTGGCTGGCCGCGCCGCCGGCGCCGCCACTGCGGCCTGCGTGCGGGCGGACCAGCTCTGGGCGGCCGCCAGCGCGCGCTGCCCGGCCTCGTGCTCTGCTGCCGCACGGGCGGCGTCGGTCTCGGACACCACCCGGAGGTGGCGGTTACGCGGCGTGGGTGCCGATACCGCCGGAGCGGTGGGGAAGGTCATCGGCAGTGCACTCATTTCAGTCCTCCTCGAACGTATGTTCGTCGAACGTCTGTTCCCAAATGTAGCGCGGGGCCCTGACAAAGTCGAGACACACTCGAACAGATGTTTGATAACGATCTGCTCAGGCCCTACGCTCATGTACATCAGTGAATCGGGACCCACTGACACGAACGATCCGGGAGTGAGCATGGAGCAGCGAGAGACCCTCACCGAGCGCCAGGCGCTCGTGATGCAGACGATCCGTACCGCCCTCGCCGAGCGCGGCTTCCCACCCACCATGCGGGAGATCGGGGACGCCGTGGGGCTGCAGAGCCCGTCCTCCGTGAAGCACCAGCTCGACGCCCTCGAGCGCAAGGGCTACATCCGGCGCGATCCGCACCTCCCCCGGGCCCTCGAGGTGGTGGACCACCCCGCCGCGCCGCGTGGCCAGGAGGATCCCGCACACCCCGCCGCTGCGGACGCCGGCCAGGACTCCACCGAGCAGCAGGACCTCACGCCCACGCCCATCCCGATGCTCGGCCATGAGACCGCCCAGGGGGCACTCGTCCCGCTCGTGGGACGGATCGCCGCCGGCGGCCCGGTCCTCGCCGAGCAGGACGTGGAGGATGTCTTCACCCTCCCCCGCCAGCTCGTGGGAGAGGGCGAACTGTTCATGCTGCGCGTCACCGGTGAGTCCATGATCGATGCCGCCATCTGCGACGGCGACTGGGTGGTGGTCCGCCGCCAGCCCACCGCCGAGAACGGCGAGATCGTGGCCGCACTCCTCGATGACGAGGCCACCGTGAAGACCCTGCAGCGCCGGGACGGCCACGTGTGGCTGATGCCCGCCAACCCCGCCTACTCCCCGATCCTCGGGGACCACGCCGCCGTGCTCGGCAAGGTGGTCTCGGTCCTGCGCGCCCTCTAGGAGCGCCTACCGCCCGTCC
>CAZTOM010000028.1:5463-8373 GCA_964615555.1 uncultured Actinomycetaceae bacterium | reverse complement strand
CCGCCGGCTCCTCCGACGACGGCGCGAGCGCCCCGAGTGAACGGCGCACCTGGGCGCGGTCGCGGGTTGGCCACAGGTCCGGGAGGGACTTCATGAGGAAGCGCCCGTAGCCCGAGGTGGCCACGCGCGGATCGAGGATTGCCACCACTCCGCGGTCCGAGGAGCGCCGGATGAGGCGCCCCGCCCCCTGGGCGAGCAGGAGTGCCGCATGGGAGACCGAGACGTCCATGAAGCCGTTGCGGCCCCGGGCCTGGGCCATCTCGGTGCGGGCGGACATGATCGGATCGTCGGGACGGGGGAAGGGGATCCGGTCGATCACCACGAGCCGGCACGTGGAGCCGGGCACGTCCACGCCCTGCCACAGCGAGAGCGTCCCGAACAGGCTCGCGCTGGGGTCCGCGGTGAACGCGCGCACCAGCTCGGGGATCTGGTCCTCCCCCTGGCACAGGATCGGCAGGTCCACCCGGGTACGCACGTACTCGGCGGCGCGTTCGGCGCCGCGGCGGGAGGAGAACAGCCCGAGCGCTCCCCCACCCGAGGCCTCCACGAGCTCGGCGAGCTCGTCCAGCGCCTCCACGGCCACCCCCTCGCGGCCCGGGCGCGGCAGGTGGGCGGCCACGTAGAGGATCCCTTGGCGGCCGTAGTCGAACGGTGAGCCGTAGTCGGCACCGCTCCACTCCCGCCCGTCCTCCCCGCCGAGCCCGAACGCGTGGGCCACGGTCTCGAAGCTGCCGCCGAGCTGGAGGGTGGCGGAGGTGGCCACCACCGCGCGATCCCCCACCAGGTGCTCGGCGATGGGGCGCGAGACCTCGAGGGGAGCCAGGTGGAGGCGGGGCGGATCGGTGCCGTCGCGGCCGCGGTCGATCCAGGCCACGTCCCGCCGGGCGGCCACGGTGTCAGAGACCAGGCGGTCGCAGATTTCTCCCAGGACCACGAGCTCCGATTTCACCACGGCGCGCGATCCGGCGTCGTCGTCCTTCCCGGTCCCACCGATCTCGGTGGAGGCCTCCCGGGCTGCCGCTCCCACCAGCACGGCGGCGTCCGCGAGCCCCGGCGGTACGGCCGCGATCCGGCCGTTCGGAAGCGGTTCGAGCGCGGCATGCAGCGCGGCGGCGGAGGTCTGGAGGCGCTCGAGTGCGGACTTGGCGTGGCGGGCAACGCCGCGCCCCACCCGGTCCACGGTGGAGGCGGAGAGTTCCACGGAGGCAGCGGAGGTGACCCGGGGCACGAGGTCGTGGGCCTCGTCCACCACGAGCAGCCCGTGCTCGGGGAGGGCGCCCGGCGATCCCCCGGCCGCCACTCCCAGCATGGCGTGGTTGGTGATCACCACATCGGCGCGGTGGGCGGCCCCGCGCGCCTTCTCGGCAAAGCAGTGCTCCCGGACGGGGCAGGCGGAGCCGAGGCACTCGAGCTTGGTGACGGACACCTGCCGCCAGGCACGGTCGGAGACGCCGGGGACCAGGTCGTCGCGGTCGCCCGTCTCCGTCTCTGCCGCCCAGGCGCGCACCCGCACCACCTGCTCGCCGAGCCCGCCGCGGGGCCCCTCCGGCGCCCGCGCGCTCGCCCCGTCCACCTGGAAGAGGGTGGGTTCGTCCTCCTCGGGGTAACCGCC
The DNA here is from genome assembly GCA_964615555.1 of uncultured Actinomycetaceae bacterium. Classification (GTDB taxonomy): domain Bacteria; phylum Actinomycetota; class Actinomycetes; order Actinomycetales; family Actinomycetaceae; genus JAAZBW01. The sequence goes on along the minus strand of CAZTOM010000028.1, from coordinate 6,761 downwards.
GGCCACCTTGTGCTGGCACACGTAGTTGTGCCAGCCCTTGAGGAGTGCAACCTCGGGCCGGGTCCCGGTCTCCTCCTCCACGGCGTCGGCCACGAGCGGCGCGTCCGCAAGGAGGACCTGGCGCTGGAGGGCGAGCGTGGCGGTGGAGACCACCGCCCGCTCCCCGGTCTCACGTGCCGCCGTCATCGCGGCGGCGAGGTAGGCCAGGGACTTGCCCGTCCCGGTGCCGGCCTGGGCGAGGTGGACTCCCCCGCTCCCGAGGGCATCGGCGACGGCGGCGCACATCTCCTCCTGGCCGCTGCGGGTGGTCCCGGGCAGGGCCGCGACGGCACGCCGCAGCACCGCCAGTGCGGATCCGTCCCCGTCAGCGGACACTCACGCGCTCCAGCTCCGCTGCCAGCGCCGGGTCCGCACGCCCCACCACGTGAGTGCCGGACTCGTTGTGCTCCTCCGCCTCGATCTCCCCGTTCTCGTGCATGCGTGCCACGAGGTCCCCGCGGGAATAGGGCACCACCACGTCCACCTCCACGCTGGGGCGCGGCAGGAGGTCCGCGATCGCCTGGCCGAGTTCCTCGATCCCCGCGCCGGTGCGCGCGGAGACGGCGAGGGCGCGGGGAAAGGCGGTGCGCAGGCGCACCATCGTGTCCGCCGGGGCGATGTCCGCCTTGTTGAACACGATCAGCTCGGGGATCTGGTCCGCGCCCTCGATGTCCGCAAGCACCTCGCGGACGGCGGCGATCTGCCCCTCGGGGTCCGGGTGTGCGGCGTCCACCACGTGGAGCACCAGATCGGATTCCCCCACCTCCTCGAGGGTGGATCGGAATGCCTCCACCAGCTCGTGGGGGAGGTTGCGGACGAATCCCACGGTGTCTGCGAGCGTGTACTCGCGGCCCTCAGGCGTGCGTGTAAGCCGTACGGTCGGGTCCAGGGTGGCGAAGTGCTGGTTCTGCACCAGGACCCCCGCGCCCGTGAGGGCGTTGAGGAGGGAGGACTTCCCGGCGTTGGTGTAGCCGGCGATCGCCACCTGCGGGAGAGCCCCGCCACGCCGGGAGGCGCGCCGCACCTGGCGCCCAGGGGCCATGCCTGCGATCTCGCGGCGCAGCCGCGCCATGCGGGTACGGATGCGGCGGCGGTCCAGTTCGATCTTGGTCTCACCGGGGCCGCGGGAGCCGATACCCTCACCGCTCGCGGCACGTCCACCGGCCTGCCGGGACATGGAGTCACCCCACCCGCGCAGGCGTGGGAGCAGGTACTCGAGTTGGGACAGCTCCACCTGGGCCTTGCCCTCCCGGGACGTC
>CAZTOM010000028.1:0-5453 GCA_964615555.1 uncultured Actinomycetaceae bacterium | reverse complement strand
AGGGCGGTGCGGTCCACCACCTTCACCTTCACCACGTCCTCCAGTGCGCGCCGCTGCGAGGGGGCGAGCGTGTGGTCGGTGATCACCGTGTCCGCGCCCAGCGCGTCCACGAGTTCCGCCAGCTCCTGCGCCTTGCCGGAGCCGAGGTAGGTGGAGGGGTCCGGGGTGGAGCGGCGCTGCAGCACGCCGTCGAGCACCTCGGAGCCTGCGGTCTCTGCGAGCGCGGCGAGCTCGCGCAGGGAGACCTCCGCCTCCTGGGAGGAGCCCTGGGTGTAGACGCCCACCAGGATGACCCGCTCGAGCCGGAGCTGGCGGTACTCGACCTCGGTGACGTCCTGCAGCTCGGTGGACAGGCCCACCCGCCGCAGGGCGGTCCGCTCCTCGGCCTCGAGGTGGTCCTCGCTGGGGACGGCACCCTCGGAGGTGAGTGCCGTGCCGGCGCGCGAGAGGATGCGGTCCACCACGTCACGGGCGGGATCGTGGCCATTTCTCGGTTGGGTCACTGGGGTCCTTTCAGCAGGGTCGTCCTATTCTCCCCCACCTCCCCGGTGCCCTCCACCCAATATCCACAGGCCCGCCCCATCACACCGTGGGCCGCTCCGGCAGCAGCATGAGCCCGATCGCGCACGCGAGGATCCCGAAGACGAGGAGCCCCTTCACCAGCGAGAAGTACTCCCCCTCGCCGAGCACGTTCCACCCCACGGTGGCCACCATGCCGATCCCCACCCACACGGCGTACCCGGTGCCCACGGGGATCTCCTTCAGCGCCCACCACAGGCCGCCCATGCTCACCACCGCGCCGGCGAAGAACGCCGCCACGGGGATCGGCTGCCGCCAGTCCTCTATGTAGCCCAGCGCTGTGGCCCACACGGCCTCGAACAGCCCGGAGACCACCAGCACGATCCAGGAAATCACTCGAACTCCTCTTCCCTTGCCCGCGCCCTAGAGTTGGGTGCGTGTCCGATCACTACTTTGCCTCACAACCGGCCTCCGCCGACGAACGCCGTGAGGTGACCCTCACCCTCGCCGGCCAGCGTGTGAGCGTGGAGACCGCCTCTGGCGTGTTCTCCGCGGACCGCCTGGACCTCGGGACCACGGTGCTGCTGAACCACGTAGCCGATCCCCCCTCATCGGGCACGTTCGTGGACCTCGGCTGCGGGTGGGGACCGATCGCCCTGTCCCTCGGACTCCTCGCGCCGGAGGCGCGCATCCTCGCCGTGGATGTCAACGAGCGGGCCCGCGACCTCACCGCCCGCAACGCCGCAAGCCTCGGCCTCCCCAACATCGAGGTGGCCGACCCGCAGTCGGCGCTCGCCTCCCTCCCATCCGGGGGGATCGCCCTCATCTGGTCCAACCCCCCGATCCGCATCGGCAAGGATGCCCTGCACGAGCTCCTCGAGACGTGGCTCACGCGCCTCGCCCCCGGGGGCCGCGCCGAGCTCGTGGTGGCCAAGAACCTCGGGTCGGACTCCCTCCAGCGGTGGATCACCACCCATCTCTCCCTGCCCTGCGAGCGCACCGCCTCCTCCAAGGGCTTCCGCGTCCTCGCGGTCACCCGCCCCCGGTAGGCGCGAGGACCTACCTGCGCGCTGGGCACTACGGGCGCACGAGGCCCCAGGGGCACGCGGGTCCCTACGTGCGCGTGGAGGCCTCCGCGAGCTCGAGGGCCTGCGTGAGGGCGGCCGCCGGCTCCTGCGCGGGGAGCCAGTGGGTGCGGGGGTCGCGCCGGAACCACTTCGTCTGACGGCGGGCGAGCTGGCGGGTGGCGAGCGAGATCGCCTCGGTGAGTTCCGCCGTCGTGAGCTCGCCGCGGAGGTGGGCGAGGGCCTCACGGTAGCCGGTGGCGGTGGCGGCCGTGCGGGAGAGCTCCCCCAGTGCGGCCACCTCCGCCAGGAGGCCGGCCTCGAGCATGCTCCGGGTGCGCTTCGCGATCCGGGCATCGAGCCAGTCGTACTCGCCGCGTAGGCCGAGCTGGAGTGTGTCCTCGTAGTAGTGGCGGCCCTCCGGCAGGGAGGCGGAGAAGGGGCGGCCGGTCAGTTCGATCACCTCGAGTGCCCGAATGACGCGGCGGGTGTTGCCCGGGTCGATGCGCTCGGCAGCCTCGGGATCGCGGTGGCGGAGCTCGTCGTGGAGGGGGCGGCCACCCTCGCGTGCGGCCCGCTCCTCGAGCGCCGCGCGGATGGCGGGGTCGGTGCCGGGGAAGTCCATCTCGTCCAGGAGGCCCTGGACGTACAGGCCGGAACCGCCCACCACGAGCGGGAGGGCGCCGCGGGCATGGATCGAGGAGATATCGGCACGGGCGGCGCGCTGGTAGGCGGCCACGGAGGCCTCCTCGTGGGGGGCGAGTACGTCCAGTTGGTGGTGCGGAATGCCGCACCGCTCGGCCGGGGGAAGCTTCGCGGTGCCGATGTCCATGCCCTGGTAGAGCTGCATCGCGTCCGCGTTCACCACCTCCACGGGCATCCCCCGCGCGGCCAGGTACTCGGCGAGGTCGAGGGCGAGCGCGCTCTTCCCGGTGGCGGTGGCGCCCACCACGGCGATCACCCGTAGCATGGATCCATGCTCGCACAGCCGGTTGTTCCCGTGACGTCGGTGCGGTTGGTGGCCGCGTTGACCGCGATGGCCCCGGAGGTGCACTCGAGTACCCGGGGCGGCCACCTGGTGGAGATCGGCGGGGAGCTCATCCGGGTGGAGCACCGCCCCGACCGGCCCTTCGCGCTCCTCATGTCCACCCGCTGGCGCCGGCGCCTCCCCGTGGACCACGGCCGGAAGCTGCGTGAGCTCGTGGACGAGCTCAACCGGGACGGGATCCTGCGCACCACCGTCTCCGTGACCGACCGCGGGGAGCTGGACGTAAGGATCGCCCTCACCCACGTGGTGGCGGCGGGTGCCTCGGATGACCAGCTCACGGGCTGGCTGCGGCGCGGGGGCGAGGCCCTCCTGGCGGCCCTGCAGCGCCTGGACCACGACTTCCCCGAACCCCCGTTCGTGAAGGAGGACTGACGTGGCAACCCAGCGGCGGGGCCCGAACGATCCGCCCGAGCACTCCGCCCCGGTGACCCCCGCCCGGATCGCGGCGGCACTCGCGAAGCGCGGCTACGTCACCCAGACCACCAATGCGGCGGTGACGGGGGCCTGGGACGGCTACGACGTCACCATCCGCCTCACCCAGCCGGCCGACCGCCCCGGAGGGCCCGACGACGGCGTGAGCGACACGGCCCAGCCCGCCCACCTCGTGCTCGAGGCCCGGTGGGGGCACACCGTCCCCGCGGAGATGCGCTCGGCCGTCCACCTCGCCCTGAACGACTGGAACCGCCAGCAACTGTGGCCCACGGGCTGCCTGGAGGCGGATGGTGAGGGCTACACCGCCGTGGCCCGGTTCGTGGCGGACACTGCGGACGGGCTGTCCAACGGGCAACTGCTCATCACGCTGGACGTGGGGCTACGCGGTGCGATCTCCCTGCTCAAGGCCCTCGGCACACCCGAGCGCCGCGTGGAGGAAGACGAGTAGCGCTCAGTTGGCGTGGGCGATCACCTTGTCATAGATGACCCCGAAGCGCTCCATCCTGCGGTGGTAGTAGCCGTAGCGAGCGGCCACCGGCTCGATGGTGCGCCCCCGTGGCGCGGGAGCGGGCTCCACCCCGGGGGCCAGCACCTCCATCGCGTGCAGTGCGGTGCCCCGCAGCGTGGAGCGCTTGAGGGTGATCGGGGTGACCGGTGTGGCAGTGGCATCGGCCACCATCTGGAGGAGGGCCGGCACATTCCCGGCCACCCGCCCGGTGGCGAGGATCTCCCGCGGCTCCCCGGTAACGCGGGCGAGCTCACGCAGCATCCGGGCATAGGAGAACGCCACCCCCTCGGTGGCGGCGCGGTAGAGCTCGAGGGGCGTGGTGGCGGCAGAGACGCGGTGGAACACCGCGCGGGCCTCACCCACCCAGCCGGTGGAGCGCTCCCCCGAGAACCAGGGCAGCACGATCGGGAGGCCGGGGACCGGGTCGCGCGAGAGGAACTCGTCCACCTCGCCCTGTTCGGGGAGCCGGAGGGTGTCCTGGAGCCAGGTGAAGGCCCGCCCCACATCGTTGACCGCGCCGCCCAGGATGGAGCGGCGCTCATCGATCCGGTTGCACCACACCCCGCGCGGGAGCAACTCGATGTCCCCCTCCACCACGGCGCGCAGTGCACCGGAGGTGGCGGCTGAGAGGACCAGGACCTGCGGGTCCCGGCTCCCCGCCCCAATCGACTGGCCGTGGCCATCGGAGATGGGCGGGAACCACACCGCATCCGCGAGTTGGTGCCACTCGGGGTCCCGGGTGGGCGCGAGCGGCTCGCTCGGAGGGCGGATCTGCGTCAGGTAGCCGGGGTCCACCCCCACCACCTCGCACAGTTCCTCGTCCCACGTCCCGGCGCGCCGGTTGAGCATCCCCGTCCACGCGGCCGTGGACACCCCGGCGGCGGTGACACCGATGAGCCGCAGCCACACGTACTCGCCGAGCGACATCCAGCGCTCCACCCTCCCGAACGTCTCCCGGTCCACCTGGCGCAGCCAGAGGAAGCGTGCCGGCAGGTAGCCCGTGTGCTGGCGGGTCCCGGTGCGCTGCTGGACGTCGTCCTCGTTCAGGATGGACTTCAGGTAGTTCACCTGTGGGGCGGGCCGGGAGTCCGCGTACGTGTAGCACGGAGTCAGGGCCCGGTTGTGCGCCTCCCCCACCAGTGAGGATGCGAACGTGCAGATGCACACCCCGGCGATCGGGTGGGGGAAGCCGTCCAGGACCGCGCCCATCACCTCCCGGACCTCGCAGACCACCTGGTCCGGATCGATCGTGGAGGTGCCGTTGGCCACCGTGGTGAAGGCGTGGGACACCTTCGCCTTGTGGCCGCGGATCGGCCGCGATCGTGAGTCGTAGATCCCGGCCCGGGTCCCGGTGGAGCCCACGTCGAACGCGAGGACGAACGGGCCCGTGGCCTCGGCGAGGTCGATGGTGAGCTTGGACATGGCGACTCCCGATCGGTGGGAGTCCACGCTATCGGGCCGGGGAGCGCCGTGCCCCAGCAACGGGCACCCGGAGGGTGGGAACCTCCCTACGCGCGCACCCGGACGCTGTGCAGGACGTTACCAGTGGTAACAACCCGAAGGAGTCCTACGCGCGCACCCGGACGGTGGGCAGGCCCAGCGGGACCGCACCGGTCGGCGCGGCGGAGGGGCCGCCGTCGTGGGAATGGGTCCCGGAGGCCCGGCGCTCCCACGCGTCCCCGGCGCGGGTGCGGCGCACGGGCAGCACGCCCGTGGAGAGGGCCGAGTCGGCCACCAGGTGGTGGGGCGCGCCGTGGGTGACGGTGGCGGTGACGGCGTCACCGGGATGGGGGGCCTCGCCCTCCGCCATTCCCTCGGGGAGCGCGAAGTGGACCAGGCGGTTGTCCCGGGCCCGGCCGGAGATGCGGCCGCGGACATCGTC
>CAZTOM010000027.1:0-15351 GCA_964615555.1 uncultured Actinomycetaceae bacterium | reverse complement strand
TCGACCCGCGCCCGCCGCGGGTCACCTCCGGCCTGCGGATCGGCACCCCGGCGCTGGCCACCCGCGGGTTCGGCGCCACCGAGTTCGAGGAGGTGGCGGACATCATCGCCACCCTGCTCCGCGACGGCGAGGGCGCGGACGTGGAGGCCCAGCGCGCCCGCGTGGGCAAGCTGGCCGAGGACTTCCCCCTGTACGAGGGACTCGAGGACTGGGGCCTGCTGCGATGACCGCGCGGCTCATGTCCGGCCGGCCCGTGGCCGAGGCGGTGTTCGCCGATCTGGAGCCCCGCATCGCCGCCCTGGTGGAGGCCGGGCACCGCCCCGGGCTCGGCACCATCCTCGTGGGCGGGGACTCCGCCTCCGCAGGGTACATCCGGATGAAGCAGGAGAAGGCCCGCGAGATCGGCTGCACCTCCCCGCACATCCACCTCCCCGAGGACGCCACCCAGGCGGACCTGGTGGACGCGATCAGGGAGATGAACGAGGCCGACGACGTGGACGGCATCCTCGTCCAGTACCCCGTCCCGCAGCACCTGGACTTCGACGCCGCGCTCCTCACCATGGACCCGGACAAGGACGTGGACGGCCTCCACCCGGTCAACATGGGCCGGCTCGCCCTCGGCATGCCCGGCCCCGTGCCCTGCACTCCCGCCGGGATCGAGGAGCTCCTCGCGTTCCACGAGGTCCCCATCTCCGGCCGTGAGGTGGTGATCCTGGGCCGTGGCACCACGCTCGGGCGCCCGCTCGCGCTCCTGCTCTCCCAGAAGCGCCCCACCGCGAACGCGGCCGTGACCGTGGTCCACACCGGCGTGCCCGATTGGCAGCGTTACACCCAGCGCGCCGATGTGGTGATTGCCGCCGTGGGCGTGCCCGGCATCCTCCAGCCCGAGCACATCCGCCCCGGCGCCGCCGTGGTGGGCGGGGGAGTGCGCTACGAGGGCCGCCGCCTCCTCCCGGACGTGGACGAGCGCTGCGCCGAGGTGGCGGGCGCCATCACCCCGCGCGTGGGCGGGGTGGGCCCCACCACGATCGCCATGCTGTTCCGCAACACCATCGAGGCGGCGGAGAAGCGCGCCGGCCTCGCCTAGGGGAGAGCCGTGAGGATCACCAGCGTCAACGTCAACGGAATCCGTGCCGCCATGCGCAAGGGCATGGGGGAGTGGATCACCCAGCGGCAACCCGATGTGATCCTGATGCAGGAGACCCGCGCCGAACCGGAGATCGTGGCGGCCCTCCTGCCTGGGTGGCAGGTGGTCACCGCGGCCAGCCGTATCAAGGGCCGCGCCGGCGTGGCCGCAGCCACCCGCGTGGAACCGCTCGCCGTACGCCACGGCCTGCCCGGGGAGTCCGCAGACGTGGACTCCGGCCGCTGGCTCGAGGTGGACCTCCCGTCTGCGGGCGACGGCGGGGCTCCCCTCACGCTCGTGACCGCCTACCTGCACTCCGGTACCGCGGGCACCCCCACGATGGACCTGAAGTACGCCCACCTGGACCTCGTGGAGGCGCGCCTGCGCGCGCTCGCGGGGGACGTGATGGCCGCCCGGCGCGAGGTGCTCGTGGTGGGTGACTTCAACGTGGTGCGCGGGCCCGCGGATATCAAGAACTTCAAGGGCAACCACAACAGGACCGCCGGCGTCCTGGACCAGGAGATGGCCTACCTCGATCGCTGGTTCACCGGGGCGTGGCGGGACGTGCACCGCGAACTGGTGCCGGCGGCCGAGGACGGGACCCCCGGTCCCTACACGTGGTGGTCCAACCGCGGCAAGGCCTTCGACAACGACGCCGGGTGGCGGATCGACTACCACATGGCCAGCCCGCGCCTCGCGGGAGTGGCGAGCGGCGCCGTCGTGGACCGGGCCCCGAGCTGGGACACGCGCTGGTCCGACCACGCCCCCCTGACCGTGGACTACGACCTGGCGGCGCTCTCGGCCCTCTAGGGGGGCTGGGGCGGTTTGGGGCGGGCCGGAGGCGGCCCTCAGGCGCGCATCGCCTCGATGGGGCGGATTCGGGTGGCGAAGATGCCCGGGAGGAGCCCGGCGAGCGCCCCCACCGCGGTGGCGGCGAGGATCCCCTGGACGGCGGTGCCCATGGGGAAGGGTGGGGTGTCCTGGACGGGGATCATCAGCCACTCCATGACGGGCAGGTAGCGCAGCAGCACGATCGAGAGCGCCACGCCCGCGATCCCCGCGAGGAAGGTTCCCACCACGGACTCCATCATGATCGCGAAGAACACGCGGGAGGAGGCGGCGCCGAAGGACCGGCGGATGCCGATCTCCCGCACCCGCTGCTGCACGGTCACGAGCGAGACGTTCACCAGCGAGAGGGCGCCCAGCAGCAGCACCGCGATCCCGATGCCGAGGATGAGGGTGCGCATCCCGCCGAAGAAGTCCTCCCCGAAGCCGCCGAACATGGGGGCCACGTTCACGTAGCCCCACTCGCCCACGAGGGGCTGGAGTTCGGCGGTGAGGGCGCTCTGGGCGGTGGCGGCGTCCGCAGGTCCGAGCCACATCTCGAACTGGGTCCAGAAGTTCTGGGTCTCGGTGGGTGGCAAGGAGCGGATGAGGGCGTCGTAGAGGATGTAGGCGCGCGGCCCGTCCCACTCGCCCTCGTTGGCGACCACACCGATCGCCACGAAGGAGAGCTCGGAGCCCTCGTAGGTACGCATGGTCAGCTCCGGCTGGACGGAGAGGTCCACGGGCACGCCCACGGCACGCAGGAGCGCCTCGTTCACCACCATCGCCGGGGCGCGGCGCTCCGCATCCCCGCCACCGAACCACGTGCCCCGGATGGGCTCGATCCGGTGGATCGTGGCGTAGGCCGGGTCCACCGCCTGGATGTTCACCCAGTCCAGCCGCGTCCCGCCGCGGGCGGAGAACTCCCCGTACGGGTTGGTGATCCGCGAGGCGTACTCGATCTCGTTGCGGTCCACGAACTCCATGAACGCCTCGGCCATCTTCGGGGTGTTCTTCTGGTCGGTCAGCGAGTAGTCCACCATGAGGGTGACGGAGCGCCCACCCTGCTGCTCGCTGAGCTCCTGGGTGGCCTGGGCCATCTGCTGCCCGAGCGCGAGCGCCGAGGTCATCACCGTGATAGCGAGCCCGATCGCGAGGAGCGAGAGGGCCACGCGCAGGCGGTGGATCCGGATCTCGTCCCACGCCTCCAGGATGGTGCCCACGAATCCGGTCACGGGGTCACCTCCGCCGCACGCTCGGAGGGGGCGGGGGCATCCGCGCCATCGAAGGGGCCGTCCTGTGGTCCGTCGTGGGGCTCGGCCTGCGGTTCGTCGTGGGGCTCGGCCTGCGGTTCGTCGTGGGGCTCGGCTTGCGGTTCGTCCGGGGGTCCGAAGACCTCGTCCTCGAGGGGGCCGACCAGCCGGTCCTCCACCTCCGCGGGAACTGGGGCGGGGGCCAGGCCCCCCTGCAGGCCGGTGTCCCCGGTTCCGTCCACCTCGAGGGTGCCCACCTCCCGGCGCTCGATCTGGATCGGGTGAAGGACGCCGTCGGCCAGCTGGTAGTGGGTGTGGGCGCGCGAGGCGATCGCCAGGTCGTGCGTGATCACCACGAGCGCCGCGTTGGTCTCCTCGGCCACCCGCTGGAGCATACTCATGATCTCGTTGCCGGTGTCCACGTCCAGGGCACCGGTGGGCTCGTCGCACAGGATCACGCGCGGGCCGCGCACGAGGGCGCGGGCGATCGCCACGCGCTGCTGCTCACCACCCGAGAGCTGGGTGGGCATGGACTCGAGCCGCTCCCCGAGGCCCACGCGCCGCAGGATGTCAGTGGCGAGGGAGCGCCGCTTCCAGAACTTCGCCCCGCTCGCATACAGCAGGGGCGCCATCGTGTTCTCCAGCGCGTTGCGGCCGGGCAGGAGGTTGAACTGCTGGAACACGAACCCGAAGCCCCGTCCCCGGGCCCGGGTGCGCCGGTTCTCACCCATGTCACCCACGTGGACGCCGTTGACCCAGTAGTCCCCGCCCGTGGGCAGGTCCAGCAGGCCGAGGATGTTCAGCAGCGTGGACTTGCCGGTTCCGGAGCGCCCCACGATCGAGACGTACTCACCGGCCTCCACATCCAGGTCCACCCCGCGCAGGATGTGCAGGGGGGTGCCATCCGCGAGCAGTACAGACCTGGTGACACCACGCAGCGTCAACAGGCTCATTGGTCGGACTCCTCGAGCGTCCCGCCCTCCGGGAGGACCTCGATACCGCCGCCGCCCTCCTGGATGAGGTCGTCGGTGGAGCCCTCCTCGAGAACACCCTCCTCGATCATGCCGTCCTCGATCACGGCGGGCTCCTCGATCGGCATGCCCGGCATCCCGGGGAATCCCGGGTCCATGGGCTCCATGTTGCCGGGGGCGAACTGGAGGATGGTGTCACCCTCGCTCAGCCCGGACCTCACCTCGATGTTGATTCCGTCGGAGAGTCCGAGCACCACGTCCGTGGGCTCCTCCGCCCCGGTGGCCGGGTCCACGAGCCACACGCGGCCGGTGTCGTACAGGCCCTGGACGGCCGTCACGGGAACGGTGATCACCTCGGTGGCCTGACCGGCCGCGAGCGCGATGGTCCCGGTCATGCCGGCAAACAGCCGCACGCCCTCCGCCACCGGGCAGGTGGCCTTCACGGTGCTGCTCATCCCGGGATCCGGGTTGCCCCACGGATCGCCCATCCCCGGATCGCCGGGGGAGTTGGTGGCGGTGTCCGGGGTGCCCACCACGAGTCCGGTGCAGGTGAACGGGGCAGGCCCGTTCGTGATGGTCACCTCGGCGTCCGTGGGCATGACCTCGAGCTGGAAGAGCTGGTCCGGGCTGATGTCCCCCTGGATGGAGAGGGTGCCGGGATTGATGGTGGCCACGGTGGTCCCGATGGGGGCGGGCTGGTTGATGAGGAGCGACTGGTGCACGGTCCCGGAGATGGGGGCCGTGAGGTTGTGCCGGGTGAAGGTGGCGGGGGTGGGGCGGCCGTTGGCGTCGATGCCGGCGGGGATCTCCCGGCGGACCTCCACCACCACGGTGCCGGCCTCCACGAACTGGCCCTCCGCGGCGATCCACGCGCCCACGTAGCCGTCCACGGTGGAGACCACGTTGCTCAGGGGGTCCGCCACCACGGTGGCGTTGAGCTCCACGTTGTTCACCACGTCCCCGATCCCCACCACGTAGTGGGGGGTGCCGAAGTTCGCGCCGGGGGTGAGTCCGTCATCCGCCTTGGCGTTGTCACCGGAGAAGAAGGCCAGCTTCACGAGCGCCGCCGCGATCACCGCGAACACCAGGATGCGCGCGATCGGGAAGACCACGGTGCGCATTGTCTTCATGTGCCCTCCTCGGCAGTTCATGACTCCTCCCAAAACTACGTCTCAGCGCCTGCGGAATCGTGGGGTCCCGGGCTGATTGGCCCGCCGCCCCCCTCATCCCTGAGTCGGACCCTCCCGCGCGCTCCTGCGGGGACCGCCTCGCGGAGGCGCGGCGGCCTTACTAGCCTTGGGGTCATGACTGCCAAGCAGACGGATGACCCGAAGACGGTGGCGTACTCCCGCGAGACGCTTCCCCTGAAGCGCCGTCCCGACCAGACGATTGCCACCCAGCCTGGCGAGAGCATCTCCCAACACCCCCGCAGCGAGCCCCGCGTGGCCGTGGCCACGGTGGACGCGGTGGAGCGGCGCTCCCTGAAGGAACTCCTCGGCGCGGCCGACGGTATGGGGGAGAAGGTCAAGGCCGTCATGGCGTGGCTGCAGTCCACCCGCCCCATGCGCGCCAACAACCGGATCAACTCCACGGGTGCCAACCTGCTGGCCGGTGGCGTGGCCTACAACGCCCTGTTCTCCCTGGTGGCCGCGCTGACCGTGGGAATCACGGTGGTCATGACCCTCCTGCAGCACAACCCGCAGTTCCGGGACACGGTCATCCAGGGGATCGCGGACGCGGTGCCCGGCATCCTCCAGGTGGACGGCGGGGAGGGGCTCGTGGACCCCGAGAGCCTGATGCTCGAGACCGCGCTCAACCCCGCCACGATCATCGCCGCCGCCGTGGCGATCTGGTCCGCGAAGGCCATGATGACCGCGCTGCGCCGCTCCATGCGGTCCGTGGCCGGGATCGCGGTGCTCCGGGAGAACTTCTTCGTCCAGCTCCTGCGTGACGTGGGGGCCTTCGCCGTCCTCGGCCTGACCATCATCGCCACGTCCGTGCTGGTGGTCTCCTCCCAGGCGTTCGGCCAGCAGGTGCTCGACTGGATCGGCATCGAGGGCGCCGTGGCCGGCTTCCTGATCCGCGCCGCCGCCTACGTGGTCACGTTCGTGATGGACTTCTTCCTCTTCCTCTTCCTCTTCCGCTTCCTGGCCGGCATCCGCGCCCCGAGGAAGGACAAGCTGATCGGTGCCGCGCTCGGCGCGTTCCTCTCCGGCATCCTCCGGGCACTCGGAACCGCTGCGATCAGCATCCCGGACAACCCCGTGATGCAGGCCGGAACCGCGATCGTCACCCTCCTGCTCCTCGTGAACCTCATGGTGCGCATGGCACTGCTGGTGACGGCGATGATGGTCAACCCGCCGGCGCCCGTGATCCCGCAGGCCCCGGACGAGATCCACTTTCGCACCACTCCCAACTACGTGACCGTCTCCGTCCCCGCCACCCTCGCGTGGGACCACGAGCCCGCCCGCGGGACCCTCATCCCGGACCCCACCCTCAACCCGGAGTTCACCCCCGAACCCGTACCCGAGCCCAAGTGGGGCGGCCTGATCGGTAGGATGAAGCGCCGTCGCATCGACCGCCTGGAGCGCAGGCTGGCAGACGCGCGCGAGAAGTACTACTCCTGACGAAAGGGCCCCGTGTTCGCCATCGTGCCTGCGGGCGGGGTGGGTAGCCGACTCTGGCCACTCTCCCGCCGCACCTCGCCCAAGTTCCTCCGCGATCTCGAGGGGCACGGCCGGACCATGCTGCAGACCACCCTCGACCGCCTCTCCCCCGTCACCGAGGGCATCGTGGTGGTCACCGGTGCCGCCCACGCACCCGCCGTCCTCTCCCAGCTTCCCGACGACGGCGCGGAGGTCGAGGTGGTGGCCGAGCCCTCCCCGCGCGACTCGATGGCCGCGATCGGGCTGGCCGCCGCGATCCTCCACCAGCGCCACGGGGACGTGGTGGTGGGCTCCTTCGCCGCCGACCACGCCATTGAGGACGCGGGAGCGTTCGAGCGGGCCGTGCGCCGGGCGGAGCGGATCGCGCAGGAGGGCCGGATCGTCACGATCGGGATCACGCCCACCGCGCCGTCCTCCGCCTACGGCTACATCGAGGCGGGCGAGCCGCTCGCCGCGCCCCTCCAGGGCCTCGCGGTGGCCCGGTTCGAGGAGAAGCCTGTCCCCGCCACCGCCGCCGCCTACCTCGCCACCGGCCGCTACCTGTGGAACGCCGGCATGTTCGTGATGCGCACCTCCACCCTGCTGGACGTGCTCGCAGAGCTCCAGCCCGGCCTCCACGCCGGCCTGTCCGCCATCGCCTCCGCCTGGGACACAGGTGGGCGCGAGGCCGCGCTCGCGGAGCACTGGGAGTCCCTCCCACGGCTCGTCATCGACCGCGCGGTGGCCGAACCCATGGCCGAACGCGGCGCCGTCGCCGTGGTTCCCGCCGAGATGGGGTGGAGCGACATCGGCGACTTCGACGCGCTCGCCCAGGTGAGCCCGCAACCCCCCGCACTCCAGATCGGCTCCCCGGACTCCTTCGCCCACGCCGCCCGCCCGGTGGTGGTGGTGGGGATCCCGGGCGCCGTCGTCGTGGAGACGGAGGACGCGATCCTGGTGACCACGCGCGAGCAGGCCCAGGGCGTGAAGGACGCCGTGGACGGGCTCACGGGAGAACTCGAGGACCTGCGGTGAGAGCGGACGTGGGGCGGGTGCGGGAGCTGACCGCCGAGATCACCCCGTCCTTGGTGGACCTGCGCCGGGCACTGCACCGCCAACCCGAACTCGGCTTCGGCGAGCACCGCAGCACCGCCCGCGTGGCCCGCTACCTGGGCGAGGCCGGCATCGAGGTGAGCCCGCTCAGCCCCACCGGGCTCGTGGCGGACATCGGGCCGGAGGGGGACGGGCGCGTCCTCATCCGCGCCGACCTCGACGCCCTCCCCCTCCAGGAGCGCAGCGGCGAGCCGTTCGCCTCCGAGGTCCCCGGCATCTCGCACGCCTGCGGGCACGACATCCACACCGCCATCGCCGCCGGCGCCGCCCGCGTCCTGAAGGCCCTCGACGACGACGGCCGGCTGGCCAGGGGCGTGCGGGTGCTCTTCCAGCCGGCCGAGGAGGTCCAGCCGGGCGGGGCCCGGCACGTGATGGGCCAGAGCGTGCTCGAGGGTGTGGCCCGCGCGTTCTCCCTCCACTGCGACCCCCGGCTCGACGTGGGCAAGGTGGGCCTGAAGGAGGGGGCCATCACGGCCTCCTCGGACACGCTGCGCGTGACCCTCTCCTCCCTCGGCGGGCACACCTCCCGGCCGCACCTGACCGGGGACATCGTGTTCACGCTCGGGCAGGTGATCACCCAGACGGGCGCGGTGCTCAACCGCCGGCTGGACCCCCGCCACGGCGCCTCCATCACGTGGGGTGCGGTGCACTCCGGCAACGCGGCCAACGTGATCCCGGAGGAGGGCGTGGTCTACGGGACGCTGCGCTGCCTGGACTCGGCCGTGTGGGAGATCGCCGGGCCCCTGGCCGCCCAGGCCATCTCCCAGATCGTGGCGCCCTACGAGGTGGACTGCGATGTGGAGCACGTGGTGGGCCTCCCGCCCGTGGTCAACGGCGCCACGGAGACCGGGATGCTGCGGGCCGCCGCGCAGGCCGTGCTCGGCGATGGCGCGGCGGTGCCCACCGAGCAGTCTCTTGGCGGGGAGGACTTCGCGTGGCTGCTCACCGAGGTCCCCGGCGCCATGGCGCGGTTGGGAACCCGGGAGCCCGGGGGAGTCACGTTCGACCTGCACCGCGGGGACGCCCGGTTCTCCGAGAGCGCCATCCCCGTGGGGGTCCAGCTCTTCGTGTGCACCGCGCTCGCGGACTGAGGGGGCACCCCGGGCCGCAAACTCGCCTCAGGGCGCGCTCGCGGACTGATCTGACCGGACAATGAGACGGTGGTGAGCCCCGCCACGCGACTGGACACGGAACGGTAACTCTTTGGTTACCGACGGTTAGGGACGCACTATGGTGCGGCGAGTACGAGTACCCTTAGTTCGACCCTGCGGGGCGTGTCCTTCGCGCCCCTTTCATATCCAGAGGAGTCACTTTGAAGAACAAGTTCCTCATGGGCACCGCTGCTGTCCTCAGCACGATCGCCCTGGCCGCCTGTGGTGCGGCACCGGACGACAACGCGACCACCCCCGCACCCGCGGACACCGGGGCTGCCGAGACCACGGACGCCACCGAGCCCGCAGAGACGGACACCACCGAGCCGGCCGAGACAGACGCCACCGAGGCCCCTCAGGCCGATGGTGACTTCAAGGCCTGCATCGTCTCCGACGAGGGCGGCTTCGACGACCGCTCCTTCAACCAGCTCTCCTACGAGGGCGTCGTGCAGGCGAAGGACGAGCTCGGCATCGAGATGGCCGAGGTCCAGTCCGACACCCCGACCGACTACGCCCCGAACCTGGCCTCCCTCGTGGACGAGCAGTGCAACCTGATTGTCTCCGTGGGCTTCGCCCTCGCGGCGGACACCGCCACCGTGGCGAACTCGAACCCGGACGTGGAGTTCGTGCTCGTGGACCACGACGGCGACGCCGACTTCGACGGCTCCAAGGACGCCGAGAACATCAAGCCGCTGGTGTACGACACCGCGCAGGCCGCCTTCATGGCCGGCTACCTCGCCGCGGGCTACTCCGAGGCCGGCATGGTGGGCACCTTCGGTGGCCAGCCCTTCCCGACCGTGACCATCTTCATGGACGGCTTCAAGCAGGGCGTGGAGCACTACAACGAGGTCAAGGGCACCGACGTCCAGGTCATCGGCTACCAGGGCGGCGACCAGGGCTCCTTCACCGGTGGCTTCGAGGCCAACGACACCGCCAAGTCCCTTGCGGCCGGCATCATCGACCAGGGCGTGGACGTGATCCTGCCCGTGGGTGGCCCGATCTACCAGTCCGCCATCGACGCCATCAAGGACTCCGGCCGTGAGGTCGCCCTGATCGGCGTGGACGCCGACTTCTTCGAGTCCGACCCGTCCACCCAGGACTACGTGCTGACCTCCATCCTCAAGGCGATGGACGTCTCCGTGTACGACGCGATCGTGGCGGCCGCTGGTGGCGACACCAACACCGACACTTACGTGGGCACCCTCGAGAACGGTGGCGTGGGCATTGCTCCGCTCCACAACTTCGAGGACAAGGTGGACCCGGCGCTCTGGCAGGAGGTCCAGGAACTCCAGGAGCAGATCATCTCCGGTGAGCTCACCGTGACCTCGTACCTCGAGGGCCAGGGCTGAGTTGAACCACTCGCCCGCTACCGCCACTGGCGGAACGGGATGAGCGTGTAATGTCCGGGGGGAGGCTACGGCCTCCCCCCGGATCGTTCGGCTAAGAACCACCTGGAGAAGCAATGAGGCTTGAGTTACGAGGGATCACCAAGAGGTTTGGCAACTTCACCGCCAACGACTCGATCGACCTGGTGGTGGAGGCAGGTGAGATCCACTCGCTCCTGGGCGAGAACGGTGCCGGCAAGTCCACCCTCATGAACGTCCTGTACGGCCTGTACACCGCCGACGAGGGCGAGATCCTGCTGGACGGCGTCCCCCAGTCGTTCGACGGGCCCGGAGACGCGATGGCGGCGGGAATCGGCATGGTGCACCAGCACTTCATGCTCGTCCCCGTCTTCACCGTGGCGGAGAACGTGATCCTTGGCAACGAGTCCACGTCCTTCGCGGGCCAGCTCGACATGACCGGAGCCCGCGAGAAGGTGCGCGAGATCGCGGCCCGGTTCGGGTTCCACGTGGACCCCGACGCCGTGATCGAGGACCTCCCGGTGGGTGTCCAGCAGCGGGTGGAGATCATCAAGGCGCTCTCCCGGGACGCGAAGGTCCTGATCTTCGACGACCCCACGGCCGTCCTCACCCCCCAGGAGACGGACGAGCTGATGGAGATCATGCGCCAGCTCAAGGCCGAGGGGAAGGCGATCGTCTTCATCACCCACAAGCTGCGGGAGGTCCGCGAGGTGGCGGACAAGATCACCGTGATCCGCCGCGGCAAGGTGGTGGGCGAGGCCTCACCCACCTCCACGGACGCCGAACTCGCCGAGCTCATGGTGGGCCGCGCGGTGGAGCTGGTGGTCCCCAAGGGGGAGCCCCAGTACTCCGACTCCCTGTTCGAGGTGAGCGGCCTCGAGGTCACCGACGAGTCCGGGATGGTGGTGGTGGACGACGTCTCCTTCTCAATCCGCGGCGGCGAGGTGCTCGTGGTGGCGGGCGTCCAGGGCAACGGCCAGACGGAGCTTGCGGAGGCGATCGTGGGCCTGCGCCGGGCCTCCGGTGGGTCCGTGCGGCTCGACGGGGAGGAGCTGATCGGCAAGACCGTGCGCCGCGTCCTCGACGAGGGTGTGGGGTTCGTCCCCGAGGACCGCTCCGTCGAGGGCCTCGTGGGCGCACTGACGGTGGCCGAGAACCTGATCCTCGACCGCACGAATGACCCCGAGTTCGTGCGCATGGGGAGCCTCAGGCTGGGCGTGCTCGAGGAGTTCGCCACCGCCGCCGTCGACGAGTTCGACATCCGGACCGGCTCCATCAACGCCGCCGTGGGCACCCTGTCCGGCGGCAACCAGCAGAAGGTGGTCATCGCCCGCGAGCTGTCCCGGGAGCTGAAGTTCCTGCTCGCCTCCCAACCCACCCGCGGTGTGGACGTGGGCTCCATCGAGTTCATCCACCGCCGCATCATCGAGGCCCGTGACTCCGGCGTGCCGGTGCTCGTGGTCTCCACCGAACTCGACGAGGCGGCCAACCTGGGCGACCGGATCCTCGTCATGTACCACGGGCGCATCGCGGGCATCGTCCCCGCGGACACGCCCCGCCACGAACTCGGCCTGCTCATGGCCGGCGTCACCGGAAGCGAGGAGGTCGCGTGAGCGAGAACGAGCGCCCTGAGGGCGAGCTGCCCGGGGAGGAGCGGCTCGGCGAGGTGCCGGAGCGCACGGGGGAGCCGGAGGACGCACCGGCACCGGAGGAGGCTCCGGCCCCTGAGACCTCCCCGCTCACCGGGCTCGAGGCCGCAGGAGTCGGACTGGCGGCCATGGGGGAGCCCACCCACAGCGGCGCCCCGGCGGCGACGGACGACGAGGGACGCTGGCGGGACGCCCTGCGGCGCGCCACCTCCGGCGGCTGGGCCGTCTCGGTGGGCGCGCTCATCCTCGCGATCCTCGCCGGCTCCATCCTGATCGCCTTCACGGACGAGACGGTGCGCGAGACCTCCGCCTACTTCTTCGCCCGCCCGATGGACACGATCGAGGCCGTGCTCGGCGCCGTGGGCCGGGCGTACGCCGCCCTGTTCCGTGGGTCCATCTGGGACTTCCGCCAAACCGAGTTCACCCGGGCGATCGCGCCCCTCATGTGGACCCTGGACCGGGCCACCCCCCTGATCGCCTCCGGCCTCGGCATCGCGCTGTCCTTCCGTGCCGGCCTGTTCAACATCGGTGGCCAGGGCCAGATGCTCGCCGCCGCCGTGTGCGCCGGCGCCGTGGCGCTCTTCGTCCCGGAGCCCTTCCCGATCCACATGATCGTGGCCATCATCGCCGGCCTCATCGGCGGTGCGATCTGGGCGGCCATCGCCGGTGCGCTCAAGGCCTACACGGGTGCCCACGAGGTCATCTCCACCATCATGCTGAACTGGATCGCGTTCTACGCGGTCTCCTACATGGTGGCCACCCCCGGCCTGCTGCAGGCGCCCGGCTCCTACCAGCCCAAGACCGCCGCAACGCCGGCCTCCGCGCAGATGCCCGCGCTCCTGGGCGGGAACTACCGCATCCACTTCGGCTTCATCCTGGCCCTCATCGCGGTGGCGATCATGTGGTGGATCCTCAACCGCTCCAAGGTGGGCCTCCACTACCGCGCCGTGGGCCTGAACCCGGTGGCCGCCAACGCCGCGGGTATCGACGTGAAGCGCACCACCGTCTCCGTGATGCTCGTGGCCGGCGCGTTCGTGGGCCTCGCCGGCACCACCCAGGTGCTCGGCACGGTCACCACGGGCTTCGACGCCGGCGTCCACTCCGGGATCGGGTTCGACGCCCTCACCGTGGCCCTCCTCGGACGCTCCCAACCCATCGGCGTGCTGTTCGCCGGAATCCTGTTCGGCGCGTTCAAGGCGGGAGGCGCCACCATGCAGACCGCCGAGTCGATCCCGATCGAGATCGTGCTCGTCATCCAGTCCCTGATCGTGCTGTTCATCGCGGCCCCACCGCTCGTACGGGCAATCTTCCGCCTGCCCCAGCCGGACGGGAAGCCGCGCCGCAAGGCCGCTAAGCCCCGCCGTACCAAGGAGGTGACGGCATGAGCACCGTCGTGGACCAGACCCCCATCGGGGACGAACTCCGCAAGGTGGTGAGGATCAGCCGCAAGCCCGTGTGGGCCATGGGCGTCATGCTCGTGATCGTCCTGCTGCTGCTCACCCTGCGACCCGCCGAGGGCAACACCCGCTTCCGGTTCTCCAGCCCCCAGGACTGGGTCCAGATCCCGAACGTGAACACGCCCGGCATGACGCTCGCGTGGATCTCACTCGCCATCGCCGCGGCCCTCCTCGGGTTCGCGATCTTCCTGCTCACCCAGCGCCGCGCCACCCCCATGTGGCTCGTCTCGATCTTCGCGATCCTCGTGGTCACCGCCTTCCTGGCGTGGGCCGGCGCCGGCAGCACGGCGGACTTCAACATCACCCGCCTCGTGGGCAACACCGTGCTGCTCGCCGTCCCGCTCATCTTCGGCGCACTCGGCGGCGTGATCGGCGAACGTGCGGGCGTGGTCAACATCGCCATCGAGGCCCAGCTCCTCGGCGGCGCCTTCTCCGCGGCCCTCATCTCCTCGATCACGGACAGCCCGTGGCTCGGCCTCGTGGCCGCCATCATCGCCGGCGTGCTCGTGGCGGGCCTGCTGGTGATCTTCGCGATCAACAACCGCGTGGAGCAGGTCATCGTGGGTGTGGTGGTCAACGTCCTCGTGATCGGACTGACCAGCTTCATGTTCGGCCAGGTCCTCACGAGCGACCCGGCCCGCTTCAACTCCTCCACCCGCTTCCCGAACATTGCGCTGCCCCTGATCTCCGAGATCCCGATCATCGGCCCGGCGCTCTTCCGCCAGTCCATCCTGATCTACCTCATGTACCTCATGGTCCCGGCGGTGTGGTTCCTGCTCTTCCGCACCAAGTGGGGCCTGCGCGTACGCGCCGTGGGAGAGCACCCGAAGGCCGCGGACACGATGGGCATCAACGTGAACGGCACCCGCCGCCAGGCCGTGTTCCTGGGCGGTGCGATCGCCGGCATGGGAGGCGCGTTCTACACGGTGGTCTCGGTCTCCCAATTCACCAAGGAGATGACCGCGGGCGCCGGCTACATCGCCCTCGCGGCCGTGATCTTCGGCAAGTGGCACCCCCTGCGGGCCGCCGCCGCGGCACTCCTGTTCGGCTTCGCGAGCGCGCTCGAGCAGGCGCTCTCGCTCGCCGGCGCCCCCGTGCCCAGCCAGTTCATGCTCATGCTCCCGTACGTGGTCACCCTCGCGGCGGTGGCGGGCCTCGTGGGCCGCTCGCGTGCCCCTGCCGCCGACGGCGTCCCCTACGTCAAGGAGTAGGCGGTGGCTTTCGACTGGGACGGCCTGCGTCACGAGGCGGTCGAGGCCGCCCGCCACGCGTACGTGCCCTACTCCGGCTACCCCGTGGGCGCCGCCGCCCTCACCGACGACGGCCGCCTCATCTCCGGCTGCAACGTGGAGAACGCGGCACTCGGGGCCACCTTGTGCGCCGAGTGCGGGCTCGTCTCCGAACTGCACCGCGGCGGCGGCGGCCGCCTCGTGGCGTTCCTGTGCGTGAACGGGACCGGGGACCTCATCACCCCGTGCGGTAGGTGCCGCCAGCTCCTGTGGGAGAACGGCGGGGCCGCCCTGCGGTTGCTGATGCCCTGGGGCGAGGTGAGCATGGAGGAGCTGCTCCCCGGTGCGTTCGGGGCGGAGGACATGGCGGCGGTGCCCGGTGCCATCGTGGCCGCACCATCCACCCCCGGTGCGGAGCGGGGCCCCGTCGTCGGGGATGGAACGCAGCAGGAGATAGGCGGGAGGCAGGAATGAGTGTGGAGGCGCACGACGCGGTCGACGTGATCCGGACCAAGCGGGACGGCGGGAGGCTGACGGACGCCCAGATCGACTGGGTGGTGGACGCCTA
>CAZTOM010000026.1:7470-15475 GCA_964615555.1 uncultured Actinomycetaceae bacterium | reverse complement strand
CCCTGGCGGTTCTGGCGCTTCATGCGCCCAAAGTAGGAGTGGGCATCGGGCTGGCCGTCGAGGAGCTCGGCGATGAAGCCGTCCTCGTCGTCGCGCCGCAGGTACGGGCCCCACCAGGAGAACTCGCGCTCGTAGCCCACGGTGGTGGACGGCAGCGCGCCGAGGGCCTTGCCGCAGGCGGAGCCGGAGCCGTGCGCGGGGTAGACCTGGACGTAGTCGGGCAGCTTGAGGAAGACCTCCTTCAGGCTGCGGAAGATCTGCTTGGCGCCCTCGAAACGGGTGTTCACCCCGCCGGCGGCCTCGTCCAGGAGGTCCGGGCGGCCGAGGTCGCCGGAGAAGACGAAGTCGCCGGAGATGAAGTAGCCCGGCTCGTCGCTGAACGCGCCGTCCGTGATGAGGAAGGCGAGGTGCTCCGGGGTGTGGCCGGGGGTGTGGCGCGCCTGGATGGTGATGTTGCCGAGCTGGATGGTGTCCCCGTCGTGGAGGCGGGTGCCCTCGAAGTCATACTGCCAGTCCTCCCCGCCCTCGGCGGAGAGGAAGAGCTCGGCGCCGGTGGCGTTCGCGAGCTCACGCGAGCCAGAGAGGTAGTCGGCGTGGATGTGGGTCTCGGTCACCTTGGTGATTGTCATGCCGTTCTTGGCGGCGAGGTCCTGGTAGACGGAGATGTCACGGCGGGCGTCGATGACGATCGCCTCACCCTTGGCCTGGCAGCCGATGAAGTAGCTGGCCTGGGCGAGGTCCTGGTCGTAGATCCTCTCGAGGAGCATGGGTCACCTTTCAGTGGCATTGGTACGTCCTGCCACCCAGTATTGCATACCCCCAGGGGTATCGGAAGCCGGGTGGGTCGATCCACCTCCATCATGCCCCGGGACCGGCGGGCGCGCGCTGGTTCAGGCTTCGGAGGGTTCAACCCCGGGCGGCTAACCAGGCCAGTCACCGCCCGCTACCGCCGCGCGGCCAGCCCCCTCCTGATCGCCTTCGCAACCTCCTCGTAGACCAGCACCATCGCGCCCGCCCCGAATGCGAGCAGCCAGTGCTGCCACCCGAGACCCACGGTCCCGAACGCGCCCTGGAGGAAGGGCACCTCCACCACGAGCACCTGCGCCACCACGCCGAATGCCAGCGCCGCCCACAGCCACCCATTGGTGAAGAGGTGATCGAACGCGCTGGACCGCTCAGAACGCGAGTTGAGGGCATTGAAGAGCTGCATGAACACGAGCGCCGTGAACACCGTGGTCCGAGCCGTGTCGAACTGCGACTCCACCGGCACCAGCCCCTCGAATCCCCCGAACAGCCCGCCGGGCAGCGTCAGGTCGTACACCAGCAGCGAGAGGACGCCCATCACGAGCCCGATCCCGATGATCCGCTCCCACATGGCCCGGTCGATGATGTGGTCGCCGTACCCGCGGGGCTTGCGCGCCATCACGTCGTCGATCTCCGGGTCCACGCCCATCGCGAGCGCGGGGGCTGAATCGGTCACGAGGTTGATCCACAGGATCTGGGTGGCCAGCAGCGGCACCACGGTGGCCGCCGGGTTCGCGGGGTCCGCGATCCCCACGAGCGCGCCCAGCACCACCGCGAGAAACACGGTGGTCACCTCCCCCATGTTGGAGCTGAGGAGGTAGCGCATGAACTTGCGGATGTTGTCGAAGATGACGCGGCCCTGCCGCACCGCCACCACGATCGTGGAGTAGTTGTCATCCCCCAGGATCATCTCGCCGGCGTCCTTGGTGACCTCGGTGCCGGTGATCCCCATCGCGATCCCGATGTCCGCGGACTTCACCGCCGGCGCGTCGTTCACCCCGTCCCCGGTCATGGCCACGATCTGCCGGTCGGCCTGGAGTGCGTCCACGATCCGCAGCTTGTGCTCCGGCGCCACCCGCGCGTAGACCGAGGTGGTACGGGCGCGCTCACGCAACCCCTCGTCGTCGAGGGACTCGATCTCCCGGCCCGAGACCACGTCGATCTCGCCGTCCGATATCCCCAGGTCGCTCGCGATCCGGGCGGCTGTGACCGGGTGGTCGCCCGTGATCATGACCGTGCGGATGCCGGCGCCGTGCGCGTCCGCGATCGCCGCGGCCGCCTCCGTCCGCGGCGGGTCGATGATCGCCACCACGCCCGCAAACACGAGGTCCCTCTCGGAGTCCTCCCCGAACTCCTCGGCCTCCTCGGCCTCGCGCCACGCCACTCCCAGCGTCCGGTACCCCTGCTGGGACAGTTCGACGACGACGTCACCCAGCTCCCGTCGTCGGGCCTCGGTCAGTGGCCGGGTCCCGTCCCCCACCTGCTCGGCGGTGCAGGACTCGAGGAGGACGTCCGGCGCGCCCTTGGAGAAGACCTGCAAAAGGTCCTCCTCCGGGTGCCGGGCGAGCACAGACATCTTCTTGCGCTCCGAGGAGAAGGGCACCTCGCCCTCGCGCTCGTACCCGGCCACACGGTCGGCCACGCCCTCGAGCTTGCGCTCGGCCACGAGGAAGGCCGCCTCCGTGGGGTCGCCGGTGATCTGCCAGGTGCCGTCCACCTGCGCGAGCTGCGCGTTGTTGGCGAGCGAGCCGCCCGCGAGCGTGCGGAAGGCCTCGGTGAGTGCCGCATCCCCGCCCTCCACCTCTGCGCCACCCTCCGGTGCGTAGCCCGTGCCCTCGAGCACGGTGCGGCCGGAGGCGGTGACCACCTCGCGCAAGGTCATCTCGTTGCGGGTGAGGGTGCCGGTCTTGTCCGAGCAGATCACGGAGACTGAGCCGAGCGTCTCCACGGAGTGGAGGTTCTTCATCACGGCGTTGCGGCGGGCCATCACCTGCACGCCGATCGCGAGCACGAGCGAGAGGATCGCCGGCAGTCCCTCCGGCACGGCCGCCACCGCGAGCGAGACACCGAGGAGGAGGATCTCCACCGCCTCGGAGAGGTTGCGCACGCCGTTGATCACGGCCAGGACCACCATCACCAGAACGGCGATCCCGATCACGAGGAGGCCGAGGGTCTTGGAGATGCGCTCGATCTCCACCTGGAGCGGGGTGGGCGCGGACTCGGTCTCGTCCAGCATCGTGGCGATCCGGCCCACCTCGGTGTTCATGCCCGTGGCGGTGATGACGGCGCGGCCCACTCCCCCGGTGACGCCGGTGCCCTTGAAGACCATGTTGTGGGAATCGCCGATCCCCGCCGGCTCGGCGAGGGTCTCCACGTCCTTCTCGGCGGACTCGGACTCACCCGTGAGCGAGGCCTCCTGGATCCGGAGCGAGGAGGAGGTGAGGAGGCGGCCGTCCGCGCCCACGGCGTCACCCTCGGAGAGCGCCAGGATGTCCCCAGGCACGAGCTGGGCGGAGGGCACCTCCATGAGGCGCCCGTCCCGTAGCACGGTGGAACGGGTTGCGGTCATGTCCGCGAGCGCCGCCACCGCATCGGCGGCCTTGTTCTCCTGGACGAACCCGATGATGGCGTTGGCGATCACGATCAGCGCGATCACGATGGCGTCCACCGGGGCGCCGTGGGCGCCCTCCGCGATCCATGCGACGGCGGAGATGAGGATCGCCCCGAGCAGCAGGTAGATCAGCGGGTCCTTGAACTGCTTCAGGAAGCGCTTCCAGGCCGGCTCCCGCGGCGCGGAGACCAGCTCGTTGGGGCCGTAGGCCTCCAACCTCCGCGCGGCCTCCCCGCTGGCGAGGCCCCGTGCCGGGTCCACCTCCATGCGCTCGGCCACGGCGCGGGCATCAGTGGTGGTGGTCTCGGTGCGGGCAAGCGCCGCGGTCATCAGTTGGTTCCGGTCCTTCGCATGCGGTGTGGTTGGTACTTCCATTGCAACACACCGCCGCGATTCCGGCATGGGCCAAAGCGCCCGAGGATCGGCAGATGGGACGGGTGCCGTTGGCGGCGCGCCCCGGTGGCGGTGTTCGTAGCCACCGGTGGCCATCATGGCCTCAGGTGAACGGATTGACGATCGTCACCCCGGCGATGGTGGCCCCCGCCGCGAGGTCCTCAGAGAGCAGCGTGCGGCATCCGGCCCTGGACGCCGCAGTCACGATCATGGCGTCCCAGACGCTGAGGTTCTCTGTCAGGACGAGCGCAGCGGCCTGGGTGACAAGCTCAGCGTCGGCCGAGACCACGTCCATCGTGGCAAGATCGGCGAGCACGGCCGCCGCGGCGTGAATCGGCAGAGGGGTCGCCAGTTTGCGCGTCACGACCTGGAACCACTCCAGCATCACCTGGGTGCTGATGGTCGCGCGCGGATTGTCAGCGAGGACTCCTTGGGCAACCCTCTGCTTCACCGGGTCTGCAGTGTCGAACGCGTAGACGAGGACATTGGTGTCCACGAAAACCTCAGCCACGGTGCGCGTCCTCACGGCTCCACGTCCGTCCGCCCTGCCCCGAGGACGCGGTGCTGCGCCGCGCTGCCTCAAGAATGGCTTCCGTCGGGCCCTCGGGCCCCTCGCCCGCATACCGCCGCAGCACCTCGGCGAGATACCCGTTGACGGTCTCGTTGCGCTCGAGGGCGCGCATGCGCGCCCTCTTGAGAGTCGCGTCGTCCACGGAGATCGTAAGGTTGGCCATACAATCAGTGTAGCACTGATCCGGTGCTGCACTGAAGGGTCACCCGTCGGGTAGGATCCTGAGTTACGGGCGTCACCTACTCGGGCCCGAGGATTCGGCGATCGCGCGCCTCACAACCCTGAGATCCTCCTCGTCGAGCTGGTCCACAAAGCACGCAATGGCCTCTGCGCGGTTCCCGCCCGCATCGAGGATGTGCCGCATCATGGCGGCGCAGTACTCGTGCCGGGCCAGCGTGGGGGCGAACCGCACCGCGCGGCCGACACGCTCCCGGCGAACAAGCCCCTTCTCCTCCAGGTGCGTGGTCACCGTGGTGATCGTGGTGTAGGCGCGCGCACCATCGAGGCGGGCGATCACCTCGCGCGCACTCGCGGGCCCGCCGTCCCAGAGCACGCCCATCACCTGCGACTCGAGCGGCCCCAACGGAACGGGGGCAACGGCGGGAGGCGGGGGCGTCGTCGTCGAACCGGACGAGGCGGGGCCGACGGCGGAAGGTGCGGGCGTCGTCGCCGAACCGGACGAGGGGGGGACGACGGCGGGCGGCGGGCCGGGCGCGCGGGTGGCGGTCATGCGGTGGCCGGGGCGCGTCGGACGGGGGCGGCGCAGGCGAGCTGGCCCTTGAGCCGCCACACGAGCGCGACGCCGGCGAGCACCATCGCAGCCACCGCGAGGACGGGCTGGAGGGGCGCGAACCACGCCATCGCACCGTTGTAGCCGAGCGCGAGGAGGGCGATCTTGTTGCAGACCGGGCAGCCCACCGCGAACCAGGCGAGCACGCCACCGACCGCGCCAAAGCGGGTGGAGCGCTTCTCGCCGGCGGGGTCGATCTCGGCCATGTCGGGGGTCTCGGGCGCGCCCTCGCTGGCGGCCTGCGGCTTCACGTACGTGGCGATCAGCATCCCCATGAGCACGGAGCTCACGATCCAGACGGGGTAGTTCCACCACTCGGGCGGGATGTCGCGGGCGAAGAGGGAGTTGGGGATCAGCACGGTGGCCACCCCGATCAGTAGCCCCACGGCGATCGTGCCGATCACGGCCGCCCACCACTGGCGCGGGGTCCACATGCGGATGGCGTCACGCGCGAGGGTGAGCGTGGTGGTCAGGCGGGAGCCGATGGTCTGCTGCATCGGACCAGTATGACCCATGATTACTATGTTGCATAGTAGGAAGGGGCTACTCCGCAAGCAGCTCCAGCACTGCCTTCTCCAGTCCGGCCTGCCGGGCCTGGGCCGTGCGGTACTTCTTCCGGGCCGCCGCCTCGATGGTGTCACCGGACTCGTAGGCGTCCACCACGCGGGGGTCGATGTAGCTGTTCTTCGCCATCGTGGGTGTGTTGCCGAGGTAGGCGGCCACCTCCGTGGCGGCCTGCTTGACGGCCCGGTTCCGGGAGGCCTTGGACTCCCCCGGCTCCTCGGACAGGGCGAGCACCTCGGCGGCGATCACGGTGGCGTGCCAGGTGCGGAAGTCCTTGGCGGTGAGGGCCCCACCGAAGAGTTCGCCCAGGTACTCGTTCACGGCGGTGCTCGTGAGGTCGTGCCACTCGCGCCCCTCCTTGTAGGCGAGCAGGCGCTCGCTCTCGTCCCGGCGGGTGCGCAGCTTCTGGAGCACCTCGATCACGGCGGTATCGTCCACGGAGATCGAGTGGGAGATGCCGGACTTGCCCACGAACGAGAACACCAGGGCGGACCCGTTCTTGCGTACGTGCTGCCGCTCCAGGGTGGTGAGTCCGAAGGAGCCGTGCGCGTCCGTGTAGGCGTCGTTGCCGATACGGAAGTAGCCCACGTCCAGCAGGCGCACGGCCGCGGCAGCCACGCGCTCGAGCGGCATGCCCTCCAGCTTCAGGTCCGAGGCGATCCGCCTGCGGGCCCCGGGGAGCATGGCCGCTGCCTGGGTCACGCGGTCGAACTTGGAGCGGTCGCGGCGCACCCGCCAGTCCGGGTGGTAGAGGTACTGGCGCCGCCCGGCGTCATCGGTGCCGGTGGCCTGCAGGTGCCCGTTCGGGTAGCGGCAGATCCACACGTCTGTCCACGCGGGCGGGATCGCGAGCGACTTGACGCGCTCCAGTTCATCCGGGGGCAGCTTGGCGCCGTCGGCGTCCGTGTAGGAGAAGCCCGTGCCCCGGCGCGTGCGGGTGTAGCCCTTCGAGCGCGGGGAGACGCGGCGGAGTCGAACCATGCTCGAATGCTATGCGCGCCGGGCCTTGCCCGCGCGCCATCCCCCACGGTTGCTGGTCAGCGGCCCTTGAGGCGGGGCATGAGGTGCTTCTCGGTGAGGTGGAGCACTGCGGCGAGCGGTGCCGCCATCGCGGAGGCCACTGCGCCGAGTCGGTTCATGGTCCCACGCCGGTGCAGCGGAACGCCGATCTTCGCCAACAATGACACCGCCGCGGGTACGGGACGGATGAAGAGCGTGATCTCCTCGATCAGTCCGCTCTCCCCCACGCGTAGCCACTGGATCTCCTCCAGGTTACGCCCGCCCAAGCGGTTCTTCCCGTACAGCACCCAGTCAGAACCAGCTCCCGTCACCCGGAAGATCTCGACATCGGTCAAGAGCTCGAACGCCGACTCGAATACCGCCATCACCTCCTCCCGCCCGCGGAAGTCGAACCCGTGCGTGAGAGGAGAGATGAGCACGACGGCAGGATCCAGTTGGTCCTGCATCCTTGCCAGGTCCATGCGCCGGTCCGCCTCCACCCACGCGCGGATGCACTCCGGCGCTGCCATCAGCTCTCCGCCACTCGAGGCG
This sequence comes from uncultured Actinomycetaceae bacterium, assembly GCA_964615555.1. GTDB lineage: Bacteria > Actinomycetota > Actinomycetes > Actinomycetales > Actinomycetaceae > JAAZBW01. Next base: position 8,191 of record CAZTOM010000026.1, on the reverse strand, counting down.
GCGCTACCACCGATCATGTCTACCCCCACCATGTCTCCACCTCGTACCGATCCAGTGTTCGGTCTGCCGTCACCAGGATGCAGCGCTCAGCGAGCGCCTGCGCGATCAGGAGGCGATCGAAGGGATCCCGATGGTGCCACGGCAACCCCTCCACCCTCGCGGCATGGTCCGCCGTGATCGGGAGATGGTCCAGGTCGAGCCCCGAGAGCACCCTGCGCCAGTGGGGCTCGATCTCCAGCCTCCCGATGGACCGTTTGATAGCGATCTCCCACACTGAGGCTGCGCTCACAAAGCTCTGGGTCTCTGGCTCGGCGATCACAGCCGCCACATCACCGGGAATCGACCCCCTCTCGCCCAGGAGGAGCCAGACCACGACGTTGGTATCGAGCAGGAGCCTCAATCGGTGTACCCCGCGAAGTCCTCGAGCGGGGCATCGAAATCCTCTCCGAGACGCCCAGCGAGGTTCCCCCAGATCGTACGCACATCACCCACCACAGGCGCCGGGCTGAGCATCGCCACGCGCACGGGACCACGGCGAATGATCACCGTCTCGCCCGCCTCCACACGGCGCAGCAACCTGGAGAGGTGGGTCTTCGCCTCCTGAACAGTGACTTCCATAGATCAACCGTAGATCGACCAACTTGACTTGGTCAACCATCAGTCGTAGGGAAGCTGCCACCGGTTCGGCGAATCGCTGCCCACGATCCGGAGAAACGATGCC
>CAZTOM010000026.1:0-7370 GCA_964615555.1 uncultured Actinomycetaceae bacterium | reverse complement strand
GGGAAGCTGCCACCGGTTCGGCGAATCGCTGCCCACGATCCGGAGAAACGATGCCCTAGCTCGTCACGTCCTTGGTGGAGAAGTGCGCCCACGCCGCCAGCCAGAACACCACGATCACGGCGCCGTAGTACCACGCCCCCGTTGCCATCTCGCCCCACTGGATCGGATCGAACAACACTCCCGAGAAGCCGCCCAGGTAGTGCGTGGGCAGGTACGGGTGCAGGAACGCCACCTGCTCCAGCGCCTCCAGGATCCAGGAGATGATCACGAGCGCCATGAGCGAGATCGTGGCCACCACCGGGGATTCCGTCAGCGTGGAGATCAGCAGCCCGATCGCCCCGATCGCCGCCATCGCCAGGGACGCGTAGCCCACCGCGATCGCGAGCCGCCCGAGGCTCTCCGCGAAGCCCAACTCCGTCCCGGACAGCGTGGTCATCGGTCCCACGCCCATGATCGCCACGCCCGCCACGGTCCCTACCACGGCGATCAGCCCCACGGCCACCAGCGCCCCGAGCGCGATCGCCGCGAACTTCACGAGCAGCAGGCGGGTGCGCGTCACCGGCACGGTGAGCAGGTAGCGCAGCGTGCCCACACTCGCCTCGCCCGCCACCGCATCCCCGGAGACCAGCGCGATCGCGAGCGGCAGGAAGAACGCGATCTCCACCGTGAGCGCGCCGAGCGGCACCAGCACCCCGTTCGCGGAGATGAGCCCCAGCAGGCTGCCCGAACTCCCGGACGCCTGGATCGCAATCGCCATCACCACCGGCACCAGCGCGAGGATGCCGAGCCCGATCTGGTTCCGGCGCCGCCCCAGCATGAGCCGCACCTCGGACGCGAAGAACCGCCCGAATCCCGCGCGCACCTCACTCCGAGACATCGAAGCCCTCCCCCGTGAGCTGCACGAACACGTCCTCGAGGCTCGCGTGCGTCATCCGGAACTCCCGCACACGCACCCCCGCCCCCACGAGCGCCGCCACCACGTCCTCAGGCCGTGCCTCTCGTTCGGGCGGCCTCCCCGTCACGACGGCGGAACGCACGCTGGCAGGACCAGCGGGAGCGGCGTCGTCGTCCCCCTCCCCCACGACGACGCGGGGTGCGCTGGCAGGACCAGCGGAAGCGGCGGCGTCGGCGGACTCCGTCACGGAGGTGAGGCCGGTGAAGCCGAGCGACTTGAGTACGGCGGAGGCGCGGCCCGGATCCGGGGTGACCACGCGGACCTGGGTGCCCACGGAATCGAGGAGGGTGCCGATCCGGTCCTGCGCGAGCAACCTGCCGCGGGACATGATGCCCACGTGGTCGCAGACCTGCTCCACCTCGGAGAGGAGGTGGGAGGAGATGAGCACGGTGGTGCCGTCCGCGGCGAGCGAGCCCACGAGGCGGCGGATCTCGCGGGTGCCCTGCGGATCGAGGCCGTTGGTGGGCTCGTCGAGGATGAGGAGGTCGCGGGGCTGGAGGAGTGCCGCGGCGATGGCCAGGCGCTGCTTCATGCCGAGCGAGTAGGCGCGGAATCGCTTGCCGGCGGCGGCGGCCAGGCCCACGCGTTCGAGTGCCTCGCCCACGCGGGTGCGGGCGGTGCGGGGATCGGCGCGCAGGTCCGCGGCATCGAGGCGGTGGAGGTTCGCGCGGCCGGAGAGGTGCGGGTGGAAGGCGGGGGCCTCCACGAGGGCACCCACGCGGGAGAGCACGGTGCCGGTGGCGGCGGGTATCGGCTCGCCGAGCAACTCGCACGTTCCTGCGGTGGGGCGGATCAGGCCGAGGAGCATGCGGATGGTGGTGGTCTTGCCGGAGCCGTTGGGCCCGAGGAAGCCGTAGACGGCGCCGGTTGGCACGGCCAGGTCCACCCCGCCCACGGCCGTCTGGGCACCGAAGCGCTTGGTCAGGCCAGAGGAGGCGACCGCGTGCCCGGCCGCCCGTGCCGCGGTGCTCACTGCACCGCGGAGGTGGCGGCAGTGAGGGCGGCGTAGAGGGTATCCGGGCCCACCGCGCCGATGGCGAGGCGGCCGTCATCCGCCATGAGGGCGGAGAACACGGTGCCCTCGAACAGCTTCCCGCTCCCCCACTCACCGGAGACGGCGGGGAGCTGCGCGATCACGGCGCCGAGGCCGGATGTGGGTCCCTCTGGGCCGAAATCGAGCTCGAGCGAATCACTACCCTCGTCCGCCGCTGGGGCCGGGTCGGTATCCGGGGCGTGCAGCACCAGCACGGTGGACCAGCCCTCGCCCACCCAGGTGGGCTCCGTGCCGGCGTTCGGGTGGCTGGCGTTCGGGTGGCCGGCGTTCGCGTGGCCGGCGTTCGGGTGGCCCGCACCCGCGTGGCCGTCCTTCATCGCCTCGATCTCCTCGGCGCTCGGCGCCGGGACCTCCGTGACGGTTGCCGCTGCCGGCGGGGTGAAGGTGAAGGTGGCGGCATCCGGGGCGTCGAAGCTGATGCTCGTGAACGCCACGTCCACGGCCGTGGTCCCGCCGGTGGAGGTCACCTCGAACCACAGCGGGAGCGAGGTCTCCGAGTCCACGGCCAGGCGCACCTGGCCGATCTTCGTGGCCGCATCCTGCGGCGTGAGGAGGAGCTCGTAGGCGGCGCGACCGGCCACCATGCGGGTGCCGGAGGTGGTCACCTCCGTGGCGGGCTCGATGTGCTCGAGCACCTCGCGGGCGAACTCCGCCGGGCTGACGGGCGGATGGTCCGCGTGCGGGCCGGGACGCCCCGTGGCGTCGTGGCCTGGCACCGTCACGTGCGTGGCCTCGCCGGCCGCGCTGTCCCAGAACCAGGCGTCGGTCCCGTTGTAGGTCACCGAGTACTCTCCCCCGTCGACGACGAGCGCGAGCTTCCCCGCCTCCTCACCGTCCGTCCACACGCGCCACGTGTTGGTGCCCGAGGCGAGCGTCATGGGATCGAAGGGGCCTGCGCCGTGGCCGTGGCGGCCGGGGCCCACCACGTCGAGGGCGGAGAGGTCCGGCAGCCCGAGGTCCACCTGCTGCACCACCGTCCCGGAGAGTGGCACGGGCTCGGCCGCCGCGATGTCCTGAAGGAGCTCCTCGGCAGTCTTTTCCGGCAACGCCGGATCGGCGTTCGCCACCGCCGTCAGCGCCGCAGGGGCACCGAGCGCGAGTGCGAGCGCCGCGGCGGGAGCGATCCAGCGGAGGCGGGCGCGGTTCGTGGTGGCCATGAAACCAACGGTACGTGAGGTCGCTGGGAATGGGCAGGGAGCCACCTCCACCTTTCGGGGGACTCTCCCACGCCACGAGCGGCGGCGGGGTGCGGTCCGTAGTCTGGGGGCATGCACCAGCCGCGCGCACTGCCCCACCTTCCGCTCCCGATCATCGGAGCGCCCATGGCGGGCGGCGCCTCCACCCCCGCTCTCGTGGCGGCCGTCAGCAACGCCGGGGGCCTGGGGATGCTGGCCGCCGGCTACCTCACTCCCGAGCAGCTCGCGGCAGACATCGCCGCCACCCGGGAGCTCACCGACCGCCCGTTCGGCGTGAACCTGTTCGTCCCCGAGCATGCGACCCCCGATCCGGAGGGCCTCGCCCGGTATGCGGCGCAGCTGGGGCCCGATTTCGAGCGCCTCGGCGTAGACCTTCCCGAACCGGCGTGGAAGGACACCGACTTCTGGCGTGAGAAGGTGGCGCTCCTGGCCGGGGACCCGGTTCCGGTGGTCTCCTTCGCGTTCGGCCTCCCCTCCCAGGGCGAGGCGGACCTGCTGCACGCCGCGGGATCGGTGCTGGTCGGCACCGCCACCACTGCCGAGGAGGCGCTCGCGACGGCGGCGCTCGGGTTGGATGCGATCGTCCTCCAGGGCACCGAGGCGGGCGGGCACCGTGCCACCCACCGCGTGGCCGCCGCGCCGCCGGACATCCCGCTCGACGAGCTCCTCGCCGCGGTCCTCCCCCTCACCGGAGTGCCACTCATTGCGGCCGGCGGCATCGCCACCCGCGGACGGGTCCGCGAACTCTTGGGCGCCGGGGCCGCCCTGGTCCAGATCGGCACCGCGCTGGTGCGCACCCCCGAATCCGGGGCGCCCCAGTTGTACAAGGACTCCCTCGCCCTGCGCACTGGCACAGTTCTCACCCGCGCCTTCACCGGCCGGTACGCCCGGGCGCTCCGCAACCGGTTCACGGATGCGCACTCCACCACGGCGCCGGCTCTCTACCCGCAGGTGGGCCAGCTCACCGGCCCCCTGCGCCGGGCCGCTGCCGCCGCCGGCGATGCGGAGAACCTCCACCTGTGGGCCGGCACCGGACACGCGCAGGCCCGCAACCGGCCAGCGGCGGACGTGGTGCGGGAGCTCGCGGGACGCTGACCTGTGCATACCCCCTTTCGGGGGTACCCATAAGGATGTGGATTCCGCTCCGGGACGGGAATCTAATAAAGAGGTGAACCACAGCTCAGTGATTCGGGTCGCCTCGGTGCCGCACGGCCACGTGTACGTCCAGCACCTCGCGGACCCCGACCGCGATGACGGCGTCATCCGCCTGCCCGATCCCCCACCCGAGAACCCCGCCGTTGGCGCCCCCTGGTGGCCACTCGTCATGTTGGACGCCCACTGGATCACGGACCACGCAGACGAATTCGACCTCTACCACCTCCACTTCGGGTTCGACTCGGTGGCTCCGGAGGAACTCGCCCACATCACCCAGACCCTGCGGAACCTGGGCAAGCCCTTCGTGTACACGGTCCACGACCTGCGCAACCCCCACCACCTGGACCGGGCCGCCCACGACGCCGCCCTCGACGTCCTCGTACCCGCCGCGGACGCCCTGATCACGCTCACGCAGGGCGCCGCCCAAGAGATCTCGTCCCGCTGGGACCGCGAGGCGGCCGTGATCCCGCACCCCCACGTCGTGGACCTCCCCACAATGCGGCGTGAGCGCCCACACCGCGAGCGAGCCACGGTCGGGATCCACCTCAAGAGCCTGCGGGCAAGCATCGATCCGCTCCCCGTGCTCGCGGCGCTGCTCGCCGAACTCCAGGAGCGGGACTTCGAACTCGTGGTGGACGTGCACACGGACGTGGTGACGCCCGGGGAGTACAACCACGACCCGGATGTGACCGCGTTCCTCAGCTCGATCGAGCAGATCCCCGGCGTGCGGGTCCACGTGCACGACTTCTACCCGGATGAGGAGTTGTGGGACTACTTCCTCGGCCTGGACCTCTCCGTCCTCCCCTACCGCTTCGGCACCCACTCAGGCTGGCTCGAGGCGTGCTTCGACCTCGGCACCCGCGTGCTCGCCCCCCGCCTCGGGCACTACCACAGCCAGCAGGAGGGCGTGCTCGGGTACGGCCGGGACGAGGACGGCCGGCCCAACCGCACGGACATCGCGGCCGCGCTGGACCTGGTCCAGGACCCCGCCTGGCGGGCGGTGCCGTGGCGGGCCGATCCGGAGCAGCGCCTCGCCCAGCGGCGTGCGATCGCTGCCGTACACCGGCGGGTCTACGAACAGGCCCTGGACGAGATCCGGGCATGAAGGTTGCGCTCCTGGCCCACGACCGGTTCCCGATCCGCGCCCCGTTCGCGGGCGGGCTCGAGTCCTTCACGTGGCACCTGACCCGCGAGCTCCGCCGCCAGGGGATCGAGGTGGTCCTCTTCGCCGGGCCGGGATCGGACCCGGCGCTGGGCGCCGAGGAACTGGGCTTCACCCCTCCCCCGATCTCGGAGCGGGCGCGCGCCGACGTCTCCATGCCCCCCGGAGCCCAGGTGGAGGAGACCGTCGCCTACCTGGGCGCGATGCGCGCGCTCGCGGCCCGGCCGGACGTGGACGCCGTCCACAACAACTCCCTCCACTACCTCCCGATCGCGCTGGCGGACACCCTGCCCCAGCCGTTCGTCACCACCCTGCACAGCCCGCCCACCCCGTGGATGGAGCCCGTCCTCGACCTCAACCCGCGCTCGCACACTGTGGCCGTGAGCGCTGCCGTGGCGGAGATGTGGAGCCACGTCACCGAGGCGAGGATCATCCGCAACGGCGTGGACGTGGACGCGTGGTCCTTCGGCCCGGGTGGCGACCACCTCGTCTGGATGGGCCGGATCGTCCCGGAAAAGGCCCCGCACCTGGCCGCCCGTATCGCCCTCGAGGCCGGGATGCGCCTGGTCCTCGCCGGCCCGATCGCAGACCACCAGTACTTCGAGCAGTGGCTGGAGCCGTTGCTGGACGAGAGGATCGTCCACATCGGGCACCTCGAGCTGCCCGAGCTCCGGGACCTCGTTGAGGGGAGCGCGGCCTGCCTCGTCACCCCCGCCTGGGACGAGCCCTACGGCCTCGTGGCGGCGGACCGAAGCGAGGTCCGCCGGTACGCGGAGGAGTGGTGCTCCATCACGGACACCGCCGAACAGTACGCCTCCCTCTACCGGAGCCTCGTGGCGTGATCGGCTACTACGTCCACCACCACGGCCGCGGCCACGCCACCCGCGCCCTCGAGATCGCCCGCCGCCTACCCGGCCCCGTCACCGGTTTCGGGTCCCTCCCGTCCCCGCCCGGCTGGCCCGGCCCGTGGCACGTCCTGCCCGACGACGTCCCCCACCTCCCGCTCGACCCCACCGCCGGCGGGGTGGTCCACTGGGCACCGCTCGCACATCCCGGGCACCGGGACCGCTTCGCCATCCTTGCCCGCCACCTGGGTGGGGAGGTGGACACGCTCGTGGTGGACGTCTCCTGCGAGGTGGCGCTGTTCGCCCGAATCATGGGCGTCCGCACCGCCGTGGTGGCCCTGCGCGGGGACCGTGCCGACCGCCCCCACCGCGCCGCGTACGACTCCGCCGGGGTGCTGATCGCCCCGTGGACCGAGGAGACGCCCGAGCCGGGCTGGTCCGCGGAATGGACGCGCAAGGCGGCGTTCGTGGGTCCGATGTCCCGCTTCGACGCCGAGCCCACTCCCCGGTCTCCCGCCCCACGCGGAGGCGCCCGCCGGGTGCTGGTGATGTGGGGCGGCGGCGGGTGCTCGGTCACCCCGGAGGACCTCGCGGCGGCGGAGGCCGCCACCCCCGGCTGGCAGTGGACCGTCCGCACCCCGGCCAGCCCCTCCCCCGACCTGTGGCGCGAGCTCCACGAGGCCGACGTGGTCGTCACCCACGCCGGTGACAGTGCGGTCGGTGAGGTCGCGGCGGCAGGGCGACCCGCCGTCGTCGTGGCACAACCGCGGCCCTTCGGCGAACAGCACGCCACCGTACGGGCGCTACGGAGGGCGGGGGCGTGCACGGCGCGCGAGGAGTGGCCGCAGCCGGCCGAGTGGGCCGGCCTCCTGGACGGGGCGGACCGCGCAGGCGGGGGCGGCTGGCGGCAGTGGTACCGCGGGGACGGCGCCGAGCGGGCGGCCACGGCGATCCGAAGCCTCGCGGGAGGGGCGGGGCCGTGAGGACCGCGATCGTGACCACC
>CAZTOM010000025.1:0-15539 GCA_964615555.1 uncultured Actinomycetaceae bacterium | reverse complement strand
GTGGGGATCGGGAAGGTGAAGACGCGGCCGTCTGCGTCACCCTCGGTCATGACCTCCATGTAGGCGCGGTTGATCATGTCCATCTCGGCCTGGAGGTCCCCGTAGGTGAAGTCGCACAGCTCCTCGCCGATCAGCGGGTAGTTGTCCCGGATGTCTTCGGGGCACACCCAGTCGAAGGTGAGATTGGTGAACGGGGTCTGGGTGCCCCAGCGGGAAGGCACGTTCAGGTTGAAGATCAGTTCCTGCATGTGCTGCTTGACCTGCGTGTAGGTCATCTTGTCCAGCCGCACGTACGGCGCCATGTACGTGTCGAAGGAGGAGAACGCCTGCGCGCCGGCCCACTCGTTCTGCAGCGTGCCGAGGAAGTTCACGATCTGGCCCACCGCGGAGGAGAAGTGCTTGGGCGGGCCGGCGGCGATCGCGCCGGGCACGCCGTTGAAACCCTCCTCGAGCAGGCGGCGCAGGCTCCAGCCGGCGCAGTAGCCGGAGAACATGTCCAGATCGTGGATGTGGAGGTCGCCCTCGCGGTGCGCCACCTCCGCCGCGTCCGAGTACACCTGGGAGAGCCAGTAGTTGGCGATCACCTTGCCGGAGGTGTTCAGGATCATCCCGCCGAGGCTGTAGCCCTGGTTCGCGTTGGCGTTCACGCGCCAGTCCGAGCGGGAGAGGTACTCGTTGATGCTCCCGACGGCGTCGATCGTCACCTCGCGCGCGGCGGGGCGCTCCACGTGATCGGGCTGCTGGGAGGTAGTCATGATGGCGCCTTTCTTGACTGCAATTTTACGCGACGAACGCCACCCAAGGTATGCCCGGGACCCCTACATCTAGTGGTCGGCACGCCAACGACACGCCACATGTAGTGGTTGATTTCGATTTCCGGGGTGTTAAGAGGGGACCTTGGTCCCGGGCAGGTCTTTGCCGTTCCCGGCTGCGGCACCCGGGTTGCGTTGCCCGGCCACCCGACGGCGAAATAGCGACGCTATTTCGCCAAACCGGTTTAGTGTCGCTATTTCGCCGAGCGGGAGGCCGCGCGAGGGGACGGGTGCCCGGCGCACCCCCAGGGCCGCCGGTTAGCCACCTCGTCTACTCCCGTCACGGCCAACTCACGCCCAACTCACCTCCAGCTCAGGCCCGGCACCCCCCACTCACACCCCGTCAACACGGGAGTCCCGCCGCTTCTCCTTGGCCCGCGAGGCCCGGCGCACCCGCCGGTCCTGCACGAAGATCGTCACCACCAGCGCCAGCCCGCCAAGAGCGGCGGCCAGGAAGAAGATGATCGCCAAAGCCGGGTAGCCGAACAGCCGGGGCCCGGCGTCCACGTTCACCAGCAGCGCCGCGGCCACAGTCACCGCGGCCAGTATCAACGCGGTGGAGAGCCGGTTGGCCATGTGGTGGGCGGCTTGCAGCACCCGTTCCTCGTCGATCGCGTTCACCCGGAACGCGAGCTCCCCGTCGGCCAGGGCGTCCAGTACCCGGTTGGCGCGCCGCGGCAGCTTCTCCAGGAACTCCTTGGACTCCATGGCGCCGGTGAACGCCGAGCCGGCCGTGACCTTCAGGCCGGAGGTGAGGATTACGGCCATGTTCTCGCGGATCGCCTCGGCGGGTTCGAAGTCCGGGTCCAGCTGCTGCACCACCTGGTCCAGGTTGAGCAGCGCCTTGCCCACCATGGACATCTCGGCGGGTGGGCGCAGCCCGTGCTGCCCGGAGAGCCGCGCAAGCTCCATCAGCACCGATCCGGCCTGGAGGGAGGCCCCCAGGGCGACCGTCGAGGACACGAGGTGGGAGACGTCGTCGCGGAAGGAGGCGGCATCGTAGGTGTCCAGGGGGTGGCCCATGGCGGCCAGCAGCGTGGCGGCCTCCTCGCCGTCGCCGTCGCCGATCGCGACGAGCAGCTTTACGAGCTGGGAGCGGACGTTGCGCGGGACGGTGGCCACCATGCCGAGGTCCACGAGCGCGAGCCGGTGTTCGGGGGTGAGGAGCAGGTTGCCGGGGTGGGGGTCGGCGTGGAGGCGGCCCTCCACGAGGAGGGTGCGCAGGAAGAAGCGGAAGAGGTCGTCGGCGAGGGCGGTGCCGTCGATGTCGAGGCGCTCGATGGGCGCCACGTCCGTGACCTTCTTCCCCTCGATGCGTTCCATGGTGAGCACGGAGGCGGTGGAGTAGTCCGTGAACGGCTCCGGGATCACGAGGTGGTCCTCACCCTCGGCGAACCCGCGGAAGGACTGCAGGTTCGCAAGTTCCTTGCGGTAGTCGAGCTCGTCCGCGAGGGAGCGGCGGAACTGCGCGAGCAGGCGGGAGATGCCCACGCGCTTGCCGGCGTCGGTGTGCTCGTTCACGAAGCCCGCGAGCTGCGTGAGGAGCTCCATGTCCCCGTGCACGCGCTCGCGGATGCCGGGACGCAGCACCTTCACCACCACGTCGCGGCCCGAGCGGGTGGTGGCTCGGTAGACCTGCGCGAGCGAGGCCGCGGCGATCGGCTCGTCGCCAAACGCGCTGAACAGGGAACGGATCGGGGCGCCGAGCTCCCGCTCGACCACCTCGCGCGCCTCCTCGGTGGGGAACTGCTCCACGTCATCCTGGAGCCGCTCGAGGGCGCGGGTGTGCGTGACGGGCAGCAGGTCCTGGCGGGTGGAGAGCAACTGCCCGAACTTGATGAACGTGGGGCCCATGGCCTCGAGCTGCTCGGCGAGCTTGCGGGCGTCGTCCGTGATCGCGTCCTCCACGTGCTCGCGCGAGCCGGCTCCCTCCGCCGCGAGCTCCGGGGCGTCCGTGACGTCCCCTGCCAGGCCGCGGTGGCGCACGAGCAGGAGGGCGATCTGGCTGAGCCGCGAGGCGGTGGAGGACATGGAGGGGGCGCCTTTCAGAACCGGGGGTGGCCATATCGTCGCATCCGCCGGGCCCCGGCGCGCACCGGTTCGCCGACGACGCCGCCCGCCCTCCGTCCTCGCCCTCGCCGAGGGTGTGGCGTACGTGCGCCAGGCCCGCCCACACCGCCCCCACCCACCGCCCCATTTGTAGACTCGCGCCATGAGAGTCCCACCGGCACGCGCGTGGATCCGGCCATGAGCCGCACCGCCCGCGCCCTGGACCTCATCCTCGCCGAGGGCTCCCTCGACGGCCGCCTCCTCCACGTGGAGCACCTTCCCCCGCGCCCCGCCACCACCGCGTCCTGGCCCGAGTGGGCGGACGCGGACCTCGTCCGCGGCTACCGCGCCCTCGGCATCGAACAGCCCTGGGCCCACCAGACCGAGGCCGCCAACCACCTCCACAACAAGCGCCACACCGTGATCGCCACCGGCACCGGCTCCGGCAAGTCGCTGCCCGCCTGGCTCGCAGCGGTCTCCGCGATCCGCGCCGCCGACCTCGAGGCCGCCACCCCCAAGGCCGGCTCCATCTCCCGCTACCGCCGCCGCCCCACCACGCTCTACCTCGCCCCCACGAAGGCGCTCGCCCAGGACCAGCTCGCCGCCCTCACCTCCCTCCTGCGCGCCGCCGGCCTGAAGGGCGTGCGCACCGCCACCGCCGACGGTGACACCCCCTTCACCGAACGTGACTGGGCCCGCGACCACGCCGACGTGGTCCTCTCCAACCCCGATTTCCTCCACTTCACGATGCTGCCCCAGCACACCCGCTGGGCCCGCCTCCTCCGCGGCCTCACCTACATCGTGGTGGACGAACTGCACGCCTACCGCGGCGTCACCGGCGCCCACGTTGCCCTCGTGCTGCGCCGCCTCCTCCGCCTCGCCCGCCACACCGGCGCCACGCCCACCGTGCTCACCATGTCCGCCACCGCCGCGGATCCCTCGGCAACCGCCGCGCGCCTCATCGGGGTCAGACCCGACGACGTCGCCTCCGTCGCGTCCGACACGTCACCCGCCGGCGCCCGCGCCATCGCGCTGTGGCAGGGGGGCGTCCCCACACCCTCCGACGACGGCGCTACCTCCCGCCGGCGCGGCGCTCCGGGCGCGGGCAGCACGGATGCGGACGCCCGCCGGGGAGGCTCTTCGGGTGAGGGATGGGCGGCGTCGTCGTCGGAATGGGAGTCTCCACCGGACGAGGGGGAGCCCGTGGCGGAGGTGGCGCGGCGCGCGGCGACCACGGAGGCGGCGCACCTGCTTGCGGACCTCGTGACGATCGGGACGCGGACGCTGGCGTTCGTGCGCTCGCGGGCGTCGGCGGAGTACGTGGCGCAGAAGGCGCGCGAGGACCTGGCGGATTCTTTCCCGGAGGCGGCGGCGAAGGTGGGTTCCTACCGCGGCGGGTACCTGCCCGAGGAGCGGCGTGAGGTGGAGCGGCAGCTGCGGGAGGGGGAGATCCTGGGGCTGGCCTCCACGAACGCACTCGAGCTGGGGATCGACGTCTCCGGGCTGGACTGCGTGCTGATCGCGGGCTGGCCGGGATCCCGGGCCTCGCTGTGGCAGCAGGCGGGGCGCTCCGGGCGGGCGGGATCGAACGGGGTGGCGGTGTTCATCGCCTCGGAGAATCCACTGGACCGGTACCTCGTGACCCACCCGGAGGCGGTGTTCGGGGCGCCCGTGGAGGCCACGATGTTCGATCCGGCCAACCCGTACGTGCTCGGGCCGCACCTCTGCGCGGCGGCCTCCGAAATGCCCGTGACGGAGGAGGACTTCGAGCTGTTCGGGCTGGACGGGCCGGAGATCCTGGACGCGCTCGCGGACCGGCAGCTGCTGCGGCGCCGGCCGACGGGCTGGTACTGGAACATCGCGATCGGGGCCACGCCGCAGTCGCTGACCGACCTGCGGGGGAGCGGCGGCGGAGAGACTCAGGTGGTGGAGTCGCTGACGGGCGCGGTGATCGGGACCGTCTCGGCCGGGAACGCGGACACCACCGTGCACCCGGGAGCCGTGTACACGCACCAGGGGCGGGTGTACGTGGTGGAGGACCTCGAGGAGAACGTGGCGCTCGTGCGGCACGAGGACCCGGGGTACCGGACGCGCACGCGCAACGAGTCGGCGGTGCGGATCCTCGAGACGGAGAGGTCCGTGGAGTGGGTGCTGCCGCGGGACGAGGTGCTCGTGTCTCCCGCCTCGGCCGCCGCCCCCACCCCCGCCGCAACTCCGGACCAACCGGACGAAACTGTGCCCAACCCGGGCTCCGCCGTCGTGACGTGGGGGTTCGGCATGGTGGAGGTGACGGGGCAGGTGACCGGCTATGACCGCCTGCTCCCGCCCGCGATGGAGATCGTGGGGCACTACGCGCTCGCGATGGAGGAGCAGATCCTGCCCACGAAGGCGGTGTGGTGGAGCCTGCCGTTGGAGGTGTGCCGGGCCGCGGGACTGGATGGGGACGTGCTGCCGGGCGCTCTGCACGCCGCCGAGCACGCGGCCATCGGGATGCTGCCGCTGCTCGCCACGTGTGACCGGTGGGACATCGGTGGGCTCTCGATCGAGAACCATCCGGACACGGGCGCGCCCACAGTGTTCGTCTACGACGGCTACCCCGGCGGCGCGGGCTTCGCCGAGCGCGGGTTCGGGGTGGCGCGGCAGTGGCTGGAGGCCACGCTCGAGGTGATCCGCGAGTGTTCGTGCGAGGACGGCTGCCCCGCCTGCATCCAGAGCCCCAAGTGCGGCACGGGCAACTCGCCGCTGCACAAGCGCGGCGCGATGGCGTTGCTGGAGCTCGTGCTGGAGGCGGCGCCCTGACGCGGGGAGGTGGTGGCTCGGCTGCGCACTCCGCGGCGTAGCTTCGTGAGCCAGGCGGGGCGGCCTCCTCCGAGCGGAGCCCTGCGAGGAATTTTACTGGGGAGGATGTTAGTGGTTAGACCCCTAACATCCTCCCCAATGATTTGTGGAGCGCCTGTGCGCCGAGTCCCAACTTCCCGCCTGCGGTGGAGCTGGGTCTACCCGCGCCGGGAACCCTCTCTACCGAGGTGGGGACCCAGCCCCAGCGACCCGTGCGCGCCCGCGCGGAAGCATGGAGGCATGACAACAGCAACCCACCCGTTCCCCGCCCGCCGCGCCCCGACCGCCACCATCGCCTCTGCCGCCCCGACCGCGTCCCACGCATCCATCTCATCCGGTACATCCACCGCTTCCGGTGTGTCCACCGCTGCCGGCGCTTCCGGTGCCTCGGCCACGTCCACGCCGTACTTCGTCCGCAACGTTCTCCTCGCGCTGGCCATCGTGGTGCTGGTGGCCGGCATCGTCGCCTTGGCGCTCGTGCCGCACCTGCTCTGGGACGCACTCGCGGTGGTGGCGGCACTCGGCATGATCGCCCTCGCCGCAGGGCTCGCCCTACGCGGGGTGTGATGCCTTGGGGTGCGTAGTCGCTCCCTGGACCATCACACCTGGTGGAGGTGGGGTGCGGATACGGCGCGTGTAGCCCGCCTGAGACAATCGGGAGCGTGTCACTCCCGCCTCCCACATACCTGCCCGACGATATCGCCCGCCTCCGCGCGGACCTCACCGCCCTCGGCAGCATCTCCGACGCCCTTGGCGAGACCGGCACCGCCGCCCTCGATCGCGAGCAGCGCGTCCCCGCCCTCCTCGCCGCCCGCGCCGGCGAGACACCCGAGGCCGCCATCGCCCGGCTCTTCCTCCTCGGCGACGACGTGCCCGCCCACCTCATCGACGAAGCCCTTCCAACGTTGGGGCTAGCCGGAGCAGTGCGGCTCGGCGTAGCGACGGAAATCCGCAACAGCCGGGGAGAGGGAGGGGGCGGACGCCGGGAGGGGGTGCTGGTCCGCGCCACCGTGGACATCCGGCCGATCGGCACCGACGAGACCCGGCTCTGGCTCGCCTCCGACCTGGGCGAACGGGCCACCGGCGGCGCGCTCGCGGCGGACCATGTGCTGGGCGTGGGCGGCGCGAGCCTCACGCTCGTGGGAATCACCGACCGCGCCCCCGTGCACCGGGCGCTCGACCTCGGCACCGGCTGCGGGATCCAGGCCTCGCTCCTCACGGGTCACGCGCAGCACGTGGTGGCCACCGACCTCTCCGAGCGGGCGCTCGCCTTCGCCCGCTTCAACGCGGCGCTCAACGGGCAGGAGTGGGACCTCCGCCACGGCAGCCTCTTCGAGCCCGTGGCGGGGGAGAGGTTCGACCTGATCGTCTCCAATCCGCCCTTCGTGATCACCCCGGCCGCCGCCTACGAGGCGGGGCTCCCCGTGATGGAGTACCGGGACGCGGGCACGGGGTCGGGTACCGGGGGCTCGGGCACCGGCCGCGGGGCCGGGATGGGCCCCGTCGACGGCGAAGCCTCCTCCCGTAGCGACGCTCACCCCCACGGCGACCACCTCCTCGAACAGATCCTCGGCAGCCTCCGCGCCCACCTGACCGCGGACGGACGCGCCCAGATGATCGGCAACTGGGAGCACCGCGCAGGTGAGGACTGGAAGGAGCGCCTCGCCGCCGCAGCGCACGGCCTCGACCTGTGGGTGGTGGAACGCGAGGTCATGGATCCTGCCCAGTACGTGGAACTCTGGATGCGCGACGGCGGCTTCCGCACCGGTGAGCGCACCCGCACCGAAGACGTGTACGCCGCGTGGCTGCAGGACTTCCAGGCACGCGGGGTGGAGTCGATCGGCTTCGGTTACATCATCGCCGCCCCCACCCCAGAAACGCGCGGCCCTGCCCGCCGCTTCGAAACAGCGGGCGGACCCGCAGACCAGCCGGTGGGGGACCACCTTGCCGCAGCCTTCGCCGCGCAACGCCGCCACGCAGACGAGGCCGCCGCAGACCCTGCTGCAACTCCCCTCGCACACGTGGCGCTGTGGCGTGTGGCCACAGCTTCGGACGTCACCGTGGAGCACCACCTCCGCCCCGGCGAGGAGGATCCCACCGTGATCCTGCTCCGCCAGGGCAGTGGGCTCGGCCGCACCCACCGGATGGACACCGCTCTCGCGGGCCTCATCTCGGTGGCAGATGGCGAGCTCACGGTCGGGCAGACCTCGGCAGCCCTGGCGGACCTGCTCCACGTACCAGCCGACGCCCTCCAAGCGGAACTGGCCTCCGCCGTCGTCGAACTGGTGGCCACCGGATTCCTGACCCGCGTGGACTGAGTCCGGAAAATTCAACGGCGCGCCACCCGCCCGCGGGAGTACCGTGCCCAGCATGGTGGCCCTGCGCATGCTCCGCGACGAGCCCGAGCTCGTGCTCGAGGCGGCGATGGGCACGCTCAACTGGCCCGGTCCGCGCTTCACCGTGGAACAGGCGGTCGCAATCCCGGAGGTGGCGCGCTACCTGCACGTGCGCCCCGAGCGCGGGGACTTCGGGGTGGTCGCCGAGGATAGCGGCGCGGCGGTCGGCCTCTGCTGGCTCCTGTTCCTGCCGGAGGACGAGCCGGGATACGGCTTCGTGGCGGCCGACACCCCCGAATACGCCATCTGGGTGCGGGAGGGCCACCGCCGCCGGGGCCTCGCGCGCCGCCTGACCATTGCCGTCGTTGCCGAGGCACGCTGCCGCGGGATTCGCGCGATATCGCTCTCCGTGGAGGAGGGGAATCCCTCGCGGTTCCTGTACCTCGCCGAGGGCTTCGTGCCGGTTCCGGGCGGGGAGGACGACGGCGTGATGGTGCTCGTGCTCTGACCAGTCACAGCTGGCTCACAAGTTGGCCGCAGAACTCCAACAGGTCGATCGGGCTGGATAGTTCCAGACCGAACCGAATGAGGAGTCTCCGTGAGCCCGTACATCTACTTTGTGGCCGATGCTGTGGCCGTCGCCATCCTGGTGCTCGCCCTGTACCTGCCGCGCCACCGCCGGCGGGACATGGCGGTCGCCTACCTGGGCGTCAACGTGGGCGTGCTCGGCGTGGCCGCGGTCCTCTCCGCCTCCAGCGTGGCGGCGGGCCTCGGGCTCGGCCTGTTCGGCGTGCTCTCCATCATCCGGCTCCGCTCGGAGGAACTCTCTCAACGCGAGGTGGCGTACTACTTCGCCGCACTCGCGCTCGGTCTGCTCGGCGGTATCGGCTCCTCGGCCGGGACCCTGCTGCCGATCGGCTTCATGGCCGCGATCTTGCTGGTGCTCGCCGTGGCGGACACGCAGCGCCTGCTCCCCACGAACGAGAAGGTCACCGTGCAGCTCGATCGTGCGATCGCCGATCCGTTGGAGCTGCGCACCACGCTCGCCGAACTACTCGGCGCGGACGTGCTCCACGCGGAGACCCTCAAGCTCGACCTCGTCAACGACGCCACACTCGTAGCCGCCCGCATCCGGCGCGCCGCCGCGCCGTCCACAGCACACGCCACCTCCCACGCAATCTCCCAGGGCGAATTTCCGGCGGTGGCCCGGTGACCGCCGTCGAGGAGAGGCTGCGCCCCGCCACACCCGCCGTCGCCGACTCCCCGGCCACAGCGGGACTGCCCGTCGTCGTGGACTCCCCGACCACAGCGGGACTGTCCGTCGTCGCCTGCCTTCCCCCGATCGGGCTCGCCGAGCTCGACGACGTCGCCGCCCGCCAGGTCCGGCGCGACCGCAAATACGTGCTCGCCCTCGATGGGCTGGACCGGGTGCTCTCCCTCCTCCCCCACGGCACCCGGGTCCTCGAAATTGAGGGCGAGCGCACCTTCGGCTACTCCTCCCTCTACCTCGATACCCCCGCGCTCGAGACGTACCACGCGGCGGGGCTGAAGCGGCGCCGTCGGGCGAAGGTGCGGCTGCGCCGCTACGAGGCCACCGGTGCGGAGTTCCTCGAGGTGAAGCTCGCCGGCCCGCGCGGCATGACCGTGAAGCACCGCCGCCCTCACAATGGCGAACTGCCGCTCTCTGCGGATTCGCTCGCGTTCGTGGATGGCATCCTCGCGCCTGCGCACGTCCGGCTGGCCACCCGCGCGCTGCGCCCCGTGCTCGCCACCCGTTACGCGCGCACCACCCTCTGCCTCCCCGGCGACGACGGCCCCGCCCGCGCAACGCTCGACCTCCACCTCACGTGCCGCACGCCGGGCGGCGAGGGGTGGGGGAGGGACGGCTTCGGGTGGGGGACGGGTGGGGCGAGCACAACGGCCGGCGAGGTGCTGGACCTGGGTGGGCTGGTCGTCGTCGAGACGAAGGGTGGGGTGCGATCCACGGAACTGGACCGGATCCTGTGGCGGCTTGGCCACCGCCCGTGCCGCTTCTCCAAGTACGGCGTGGGGCTTGCGGCGCTCACGCCCGGCCTGCCGCCGGAGAAATGGTTCCGCGCACTCGACCACCACGTACCCGCCGCGCTCGCGGCCTGAGCCGCGGCTCCGATCCGCCACGCGCGCCGGGGTTCCGATCCGCCGTCCGCGCACTTTCCGCCGCACCCCACCGAACTCCCGCAGTGCTCCCGAAAGGACCTTCCATGCACGTTCCTGCTCGATCCGCGGTGCTCGCCGCGGCCGCCACCCTTGCACTCGCCCTGGCCGGCTGCGGCTCGGCCGAGGTGTCGGTTCCGTCGTCATCCCCGACGGCGGAGGCCGGCTTGGCCCCGACGTCCGGCTCGGGTGCAGCTTCCGATCCGAGCGGTGGCGCAGGCAGCGATTCCGGCTCCGGTTCCGGCACTGCCGCCGAACCTGTCGCCACCTCCCAGACCATCGACGCCACCCTCGCCACCCTGAAGGCGGCGCACAGCGTGGACGAGGTGGACTCGGCGTCCGCCATCCCGGTGCAGCTCGGCGGCTCATCTGCCACCTCGGACTCCGCCGCGGTCACCTCCGCGGACGGCACCGTCACGATCTCCGCAGGCGGCACCTACCGCCTCACCGGCGAACTCTCCGGCCAGGTGGTGGTGGACGCCGGCGAGGAGAAAGTGGCTCTCATCCTCGACGGCGCCGCGATCACCTCGGACACCAGCCCCGCGCTCGCGATCACCTCCGCGGATGAGGCCACGATCGTGCTCGCGGACGGCACCACCTCCACCCTCACGGACGGCGCGGGCTACAGCACCGAGGCCGACAACGCGCCGAACGCGGCCCTCTTCTCCGCGGACGACTTCTCGATCACCGGCACCGGCGCGCTCACGGTCACCGGAAACACCAACGACGGCATCGCCTCCAAGGACGGCCTCGTCATCTCCTCCGGCACCATCACCGTGAACGCCCTCGACGACGGCATCCGCGGCAAGGACTACCTCCACGTCTCGGGCGGCGCGCTCACCGTGACCGCCGGTGGGCACGCACTGAAGTCGGACAACGCGGACGAGGCCGCGGTGGGCTGGGTGGCCCTCCTTGGCGGCACCCAGGACCTGACCGCCACAGAGGACGGCATCAACGCCCAGACCATCCTGCTCGGCGCCTCCACCACCACGATCTCCGCCGCCGATGACGGCGCCCACGCCGACGCCGCCATGGTGGTGGACGGCACCACGCTCACGATCACCGAGTCCTACGAGGGACTCGAGGCACTGCAGATGACGATCGCGGCCGGCGCCCTCGAGATCCACGCGGACGACGACGGCATCAACATCGCCGGCGGCGTGGACGGCTCGCAGGCCACCGGCGGCCGGGGCGGAGACATGTTCGCGGTCCTCGAGGGCGCGTTCGTGCACATCCTCGGCGGCGAGATCGTCATCTACGCCGAGGGCGACGGCTTCGACTCCAACGGCGACGCCCTCATGAGCGGCGGCACCCTCACCGTGCACGGCCCCACCTCCGGCGGCAACGGCGCAATCGACGTCAACGGCACCTTCGAGATCACGGGCGGCACCCTCGTGGCGGGCGGCTCCTCCGGCATGGCCGAGGCGCCGGACGCCGCCTCCTCCCAGGGCTGGGTCTCGGTCACCTTCAGCGGGACCGTCCCCGCGGGCACCACGATCGAGATCGCGGGCGACGACGACGCCGTGCTCGCCTCGTACACAGGGGCGAAGACGTTCTCCTCGGTCATCTTCTCGACGGCGGAGCTCACCTCGGGTGCGGAGTACACCGTGCTCGCGGGTGGCGAGGCACTCGGAACCGTGGTGGCCGGCCAGCACGTGGGCGGCTTCGGCCCCGGCGGCGGTGCTCCGGGTGGTGGCGGCCCGGGTGGCGGTGGCGGCCCGCGTCGGTAGCCCTGCTACATCGACTGTGTGGCGAAAGTACTTGGGCACACACTCGATGGGGTTTGTGCGACGACTTAACCACACAGTCGATGGGGTTTTTGCGACGACTTAACCACACACTCGATGGGGTGTGTGGCAACTACTTGCCACACACTCGGCGAGTGGGGTGGTCGGCGGGAGGTTCTCGGCGAGTGGGGTGGTCGGCGGGAGGTTCTCGGCGAGTGGGGTGGTCGGCGGGAGGTTCTCGGCGAGGGGCGGACTTGGTAGACCAAGTGCGGCGTGCGCCCTAGGTATCCGGGGGGTGAACGGAGTACAACAGGGGGATGGCCTCAACGACGATGGCTCGGGCGCCGGCCCACATGCGGGAGGATCCGCACGGCCGGGCGCGTCTCGTGCTGCCTGCGCTCGTCGTCGGGGTGGTGCTCTGGTGGGAGGCCATCCTGCGGGTGCAGTCGAACGCTCCGTTCCTGAACGCCGGCCTGCTCTACACGGTTCTCTTCGGGGCTTCGGCAGCGCTCGTCGTGTTCGTGGTCGCGAGCCTCCTCCGCCGCGCCGCCCGGCACGTGTTCGTGGGCGTCTACCTGGCGGCACTCACCCTCATCTACGGCTCGCAGTTCCTCTACTACGACATCTTTGGCACCTACTACACCGTCTTCTCCGCCACCCAGGGCGGCCAGGCCGCGGAGTTCATGGGTGTGGTGTTCGCCAAGATCGGGGAGAACTGGTTCGGTCTCCTCCTGATCCTGGTGCCGCTCGTCCTCTTCCTGGTGCTCCCCAAGGGGGCGGTGTGGGCGCGTTCCCGCTACACGTGGCTGGACCGGGGGATCGCCGCGGTCCTCGCCGTCGCCCTGTTCGGCGCCGCGTTCGCGGGCGTGGCGTTCGGAGACCGGGGTCGCGGCGGCCCGCACGATATGTACTTCACCAACAACGAGCCCGTCGGGTCCGTCAACCAGTTGGGCCTGTTCACCGCCATGCGCCTCGACCTCCAGCGATTCCTCTTCGGCTTTGATCCGGAGGTCGCCCCGCCGCCGCCCGTCGTCGCCTCGCCCTCGGAACCCGCCCCGACGACGGAACCCACCCCCGCGCCGACGTCACCTGGGGACGGGACCGGGCCCTCGTCGTCGCCGATCGAGACCGAGGAACCGGTGACGTACGGGCCGAACGCGCTCGAGATCGACTTCGCGGCACTCGCGGAGGCGGCGCCGGACGATCAGCTGCGGAACATGCACACCTACTTCGGCTCGCTGACGCCGAGCAGCCAGAACGAGCACACGGGCATGTTCGAGGGCTACAACTTGGTGTTCCTCACGGCGGAGGCGTACTCGCACTACGCGGTGGATCCGGAGCTGACGCCCACGCTGTACAAGATGACCCACGATGGGTTCCACTTCACGGACTTCTACAACCCGATCTGGGGCGTGAGCACCTCGGACGGCGAGTACGTGGCCACCACCGGGCTCATCCCGAAGAGCGGGGTGTGGAGTATGTGGAAGTCGGGCTCGAATGCGATGCCGTTCGCGATGGGCAACCAGCTGCGGGAGCTCGGCTACGTGACGAAGGCGTACCACAACCACACCTACGACTACTACGGGCGGGACACCTCGCACCCGAACCTCGGCTACGACTACAAGGGCGTGGGGAACGGGCTCGTGGTCACGAACATGTGGCCGGAATCGGACATCGAGATGATCGATGTGACCACGGAGGAGTACATCCACGAGGAGCCGTTCCACGCGTACTACATGACGGTGAGCGGGCACCTGCTCTACAACTTCGGCGGAAATGCGATCGCGCAGAAGAACCGGGACCTCGTGGAGCACCTGCCCTACAACCTCGGCGGGCGGGCGTACCTGGCCACCCAGATCGAGCTGGACCGGGCGCTCGAACTGCTGATGGAGCGGCTCGAGGAGGCCGGGGTGGCGGAGCGGACGCTGATCGTGCTGAGCGCGGACCACTACCCGTACGGCCTCGAGAAGAAGGACCTCGACGACCTCGCGGGCGAGGTGGTGGACACCCGCTTCGAGCTGCACCGTTCGAGCCTGATCATCTACGCCAAGGGCATGGAGCCGGAGGTGGTGGAGGAGCCGGTCTCCTCGCTGGACATCATCCCCACGATCTCGAACCTGCTCGGGCTCGAGTTCGATTCGCGGCTACTGATGGGCCGGGACGTGTTTGCGGACGGTACGGAGCCGCTCGTGATCTTCAACGACCGCAGCTTCCTCACCGACCTCGGCCGCTACGACGCCGTGGGGCGGAACTTCATGCCGAACGAGGGCGTGAAGGTCCCGGAGGGCTACGTGCAGCGCATCGCCGACGAGATCGACCGCAAGTTCTACTACTCCGCGTTGATCCTGGACCGGGACTACTACGGGCGGGTGGTCCCCTAGCGGGGGAGGCGGATCGTGAACCGCGCGCCTGCCCCCTCGGCGGTCTCGAGGGCGATCGTGCCGCCGTGGGCCTCCACCACCGAGCGCGCGATCGCGAGTCCCAGCCCGCTCGTCCCCCCAGCCCGACGACGGGACGCGTCCCCGCGGACAAAACGGTCGAAGGCGCGGCGGGCGACGTCGTGGGCCATCCCGGGCCCATCGTCGTCGACCACCAGTACGACGACGTCTCCCGCCTCCCGTACGGAGACCGTCACCGTGGTCCCCGGCGGGGTGTGGAGTTGCGCGTTGCGGACGAGGTTGGCGAGGACCTGGCGGAGGCGGGCCCCGTCGCCGGGGACGGTGAGGCCGTCGAGGAGGAGGTCACAGTCCGGGGTGGTGGGCAGGTCGAGCTTCCAGATGTGGCCGGGGGTGCGGACGGCGGCATCGGTGACGGCGTCGGCGGCGAGGCCGGCGAGGTCCACCTCTTCGCGTTCGAGGGGGCGGCCGGCGTCGAGGCGGGCGAGGAGCAGCATGTCCTCCACAAGGGCGGTCATGCGGGCGGATTCCTGCGAGATGCGTTGGAGTGCGTGCTCCGACTCCTGTGGAGTCAGGTCCGGCCGGGTCTGGAGGAGTTCCGTGTACCCGGCCACGGAGGCGAGCGGGGTGCGGAGTTCGTGGCTCGCGTCCGCGACGAACTGGCGCACCTGCATTTCGGAGCGGTGCCGGGCGGCGAGCGAGTCCTCCACGTGGCCGAGGAGCGTGTTGAGCGCGGCGCCCACCTGGCCCACCTCCGTGGCGGGGTCCTCGTGTGGAGCGCGTTGGGGGAGGCTGACGGCGCCACGGGCGAGGGGCAGTGCGGCAACGGATCGAGCGGTCTCGGCCACCGTGCGCAGGGGTTGGAGCTCGCGCCGCACCAGCCAGGTGCCGAGCAGCGCGGTGAGCGCCACGGCTCCGAGTCCCACCAGTGCCTGCCGCGTGGCGTAGGAGGAGACCGTGCGCTCTACCGGTGCGAGCGGGAGGCCGTAGGCCTGCAGGTCCGCGCCGGAGGCGGTGGAGACCACACGGTAGTTCCCGAGCCCGGGGACCTCGACCGTGGCGGGCTCGGATTCGGATGCGGCGCTGCCCGGGGCGACGGCGCGCAGGGCCTCGATCTGGGCGGGTGCGAGCTCCGTGAGCTCGAACCCGGGGGTGATGTACCCGGAGGTCTCCACGCCCTCCACGCTG
>CAZTOM010000024.1:12792-15819 GCA_964615555.1 uncultured Actinomycetaceae bacterium | reverse complement strand
CCCGATACCCCCGCGCCTGACCTGCTCATCCGCTACAACCCGGCCACGGCACTGGATCCGCTCGAGCCCCACGGCCGCCTCGGGATCGGCATCCCGGGCCTCGGTGCGCTGCACCGGCAGGGCACCGTGGAGATCGCGAACCCGCCGGGCGCGGCGGTGCTCGCCAACCCGGCGCTGGCAAACTTCCTTCCGCGCCTCGCGCGCCACTTCCTCTCCGAGGACCTGATCCTCCCCTCCGTGACCACGTACTGGTGCGGGGACCGGGTGATGTGCTCCCACGTGATCGCGCACGTCTCCCGCCTGGTGCTCCGCTCCGTGGCCTCCCACGAGATCCACGACGGCCGCACCAAGTCCATCCGCGAGCTCGCGGACCTCTGCGCCCTCATCGCGGACGAACCCTGGGACTGGGTGGGCCAGGAACCCGTGGAACCGGACGCCGTGCAACTCCCGGACGGCAACTTCACCCCGGTGATGCTGCGCGGCTTCGCCGTGGGCGGCGAGGCATGGCACGCGCTCGCCGGCGGGCTGGCCTTCATCGGCGAGCTCGACGACCGCCACCGCCTCCTCACCCACGTCCACCTCGCGGAGGACGCCGAATGAGCATCGTCCACGTCACCGTCTCGGCCACCCTGGACCTCCCCCGCCCCACGCTGCTGCGCGCCCAGCTCCTCCCCCTCGAGAACCCCACCCAGCGGGTGGTGACGGCCACCACCAGCGCGGGTTCCGCCGTCGGGGTGACGGAGGTGCACCTGACGGAGGGTGCGCGCGTGACGTACCTGGAGCTGCCCGCCGGGCCCGCCCAGGTGGACGCGGCGGCGTCCGTGCGGCTCGGCAAGCCGGCCCACGCGGCGCGGCGCATCCCGGCCCTCACGTGGGACCAGTGCGCCGCCCTCATCCGCGCCGTCCGCTCCACCGGCCGCACCGGGGACGGCACCCCCGTCACGCCCGGGGAGGCGCTCTTCATGGCGTCCACGTCCGTCCCCTCTGCGCTCGTCCCCATCGACGACGACGCCCGTGACCTCGCGTTTTCCACGTTGGCGCCGGGCCAGCCGCTGATCGTGGGCATCGCGGAGGTGGCGTCGAAGGTGGCCGCACGGGGCCTCGATGCCGCGGCGGCCACGCACACCATGATCGGCGCGATGCGCGCCGTGGGGATCGCGGCCTCCTACACGGTGGGCGTGGTGCCGGAGCACGGGATCAGGCCGTGGGCCTCCATCTGCATCCCCGGTTTCGCGTGGTTCCCGATCGACCCGGTGCGCGCCCGGCCCGTGGACCCGGGCGCGGTGGTGCTCGCCACCGGCCGCGACGCCTCGGACACCCCGCTCATCCGCTGCCCCGACGGCACCGACTGCGGCGCCCAGATCACCGCCACCGTGGTGCCCCGGCAGGACGGGTAGGGCTCGTGGTGGCAGACCTGGGAGGGAGCGCGGTGGGAGACCGGGGAGGGTGCGCGTGAAGCTCGTGGTTGCGGCCGCCATCATCGACGGCGATTCCCTGCTTGGCGCGGAACGCTCGGCCCCGGCGGCACTCACCGGGCAGTGGGAGCTGCCGGGCGGCAAGGTGGAGGACGGCGAGGAGCCCCTCGACGCCCTGCGCCGGGAGATCCGCGAGGAACTGGGCGTGGAACTGGAGATCGGGCAGATCGTGCTCCCGCACGACGGCGGGGACTGGCCCGTCCTGGGCGGTCACCTCATGCGGGTGTGGCTCGCCCGCCTGGCGGACGGGAGCGAGCCAGAACCGCTGCAGGACCACGCCTCGCTCGCCTGGGTGCCTCTCGAGGACCTGGGCGCCGTGCGCTGGCTGGGGCCGGACCTCCCGATCGTGGAGGAGATCCGGCGGCTCGTGCGCGCAGGCGCACTGTAGGGCCCGCCGGAGTAGCGGTCCGGGTCAGGTGGCCGGGGTGACGTCCAGTTGCTCGGCCTGGGTGGAGAACGGGTCCTGCGGGAGCTGGACCGGGTCCACCGCGGAGCCCTCGTAGGAGTTCACGGGCAGGGTCATGTCCACCTGGTCGCACTCGGTGTAGCCGTCGGCACGTCCGCCGCAGGTCTTGCCGAACCACTCCGCCTGGGAGTCCGGATCAGCCCGCTGGTAGAGCTCCTCGCAGTCCTCCGCGCTACCGGCCTCGCAGCCGTCCACCAGCGACTGGAGGCTCGGCTGGAACGGCGGAAGCTTCATCAGGAAGGCCACCAGGAAGTAGATGAGCGCGAGCGCCACCAGGCCGCCGAGCGTGAGCCACAGCCACATGAGGCTCTTCTTCTCCGGTGCCTCACCGTAAGGCGGCTGGCCGAACTGCTGGCCCTGGCCCGCGGGGCCGCCGTAACCGGCGCCGCCGTAGGGCGCGCCCTGCGGACCACCCTGGGGTGCGCCGGGGTAGGGCTGCGAGCCAGGCTGGCCCCACTGCTGGGGCTGCTGGCTGGGCTGCTGGTGTCCGGTCTGCTGGCTCCACGGCTGTCCCTGGCCCGGCTGGCCCCACGGCTGCTGGCCATGGGCTGCCGAACCTGCGGTGGGAGCCTGACCCCACTGCTGGGCCTGTTGGGGCTGACCCCACTGCTGGCTCTGCTGGGGCTGGCCCCACTGCTGGCTCTGCTGGGGCTGGCCCCACTGCTGGGCCTGCTGGCCCTGCTGGCTTTGGGCGGCTGATCCAGCCGAGGGCGCCTGTCCCCACTGCTGACCGGACTGCTCGGCCTGACCCCACTGCTGCTGACCGGCTGCCTGACCGGGCTGGCCCCACGGCTGCTGGTCGGCTGCCTGACCGGGCTGACCCCACGGCTGCTGGCCGGGCGCCGCCGAGCCTGCGGTGGGAGCCTGCCCCCACTGCTGCTGGCCCTGCTGCTGGCCCTGCTGCTGGTGCTGATCCCATGCCTGCTGGGACTGGCCCCACTGCTGATCGCCCTGTGCGGCCTGCTCGGCGGACTCCGCCGCCGGCGCCGGCTCCGCAGACCCCTCGACGGGGGCGGCTCCGGCCTGCTCACCCCACTGCTGAGGCTGCTCGGTGTGGGCGGCTCCGGCCTGCTCACCCCACTGCTG
>CAZTOM010000024.1:1199-12692 GCA_964615555.1 uncultured Actinomycetaceae bacterium | reverse complement strand
CCCACTGCTGAGGCTGCTCGGTGTGGGCGGCTCCGGCCTGCTCACCCCACTGCTGAGGCTGCTCGGTGTGGGCGGCTCCGGCCTGCTCACCCCACTGCTGCGGCTGGTCCTGCTGGGAAGCGGCCTGCTGGGACTGCTGGTCCCACGGGTTCACGGCCTGCGGCTGGGCGGCCCCGGCCTGCTGGGCCCAGTGGTTCGCCGCCTGCTCGCCGCCCCATCCGGCACGCTGCTGGTCCCACGGGCTCTGGCCCTGGGGCGCGGGCTCCGCACCTTGGGTGGCCTCATCGCTCGCGGCGGTCTCCTCAGCACCCTCGAGCGCCTCCTCCGCCTGGGATGCGACGTCCTCGGCGGGACGGGTGGGCGGGACGGGCGGGTTGTCCCACGGCGTCGAGGGGATCTCCGGGGACGCGGACTCCGGGTATCCCTCCCCCTCGGGGCGGTGCTGGTCAGACATGGGACTCCTCCTCCTTGGACGTCTGATCCCAAAACTACGCCAAAGCATGGGTGCACTGCCATGAAAGGTGCCGCCCCAAACACGAGGTGGACGGGCATCCGGGCCGGAGGTGGGCATGCGCCCGAGCCGGAGGTGGACATGCGCCCGAGCCGGAGGTGGATATGCGCCCGGGACCTGGTGGAGCGGAGCGTTCCGGCGCGCCTACCAGCAGGCGTTCATGTAGTCGTCCTCGTCGTACACGCCGCCGCAGGTCTGGCCGAAGACGGAGTACTCCGTCCCCCATCCCGAGGAGTTGTGCAGGTCCCGGCACGCGTCCCGGTCTCCGGCCTCACACGCGTCCCAGAGCTGGTCCAGGTACGGATCGGAGCCGTAGGCGTCGTGGTCCGGGTTGATGCAGTCCGCGACCCCGTTGGCCTCCACGGTCCCACCGCAGGTATCCCCGTGGGTGGCGTACTGCGAGTCCTCCACCGCGATCTCGAACAGGTCGTCGCAGGCGCGGCTGTTTCCCAGCTCGCACTCGTCCCAGAGCTCGTCGCGGTAGGCGTCGTCCCCGTAGTCGGTGTAGCCGAGCCCCTCGCAGTCCCCATAGCGCTTCTCCGTGGTCTCCCCGCAGGTGGAGCCGAAGTGCTCGTACTCGCTCCCATACGGGGAACGGATCCAGAGCTCGTCGCACACCCCGAGGTCACCGGCCGCGCACTCGTCCCACAGCCAGTCCAGCTCCGCGTTCGAACCGTAGGCGTCCGCCCCCACCATGGTGCACTCGCCGAACTGCTCGCTCTGGGTGTTCCCACAGGTGCTGCCGTACTCCTCGTAGCTTGAGCCATAGGCGGACTCGAAGTAGAGGTCGTCGCACGCAGCCATGTCGCCCTCACCGCACTCGTCCCACAGGCGGTCCAGGTGGGGGTCGTCCCCGTAGTCCGTCTGGTTCGATTCGGTGCAGCCCCCGTAGGAGGCGTCGGAGGTCTCACCGCAGGTGGATCCGAAGCGTTGGTACTCCGTTCCCGCAGGTGCCGTCAGGTACAGCTCGTCGCATGCGGCCATGTGGCCGTCGGCGCACTGGTCCCACAGGTCGTCCAGCCCCGCGTTACTGCCGTAGGACCAGGAGTTTGGCGTGGGCAGGCTGATGGGGGCATCCCGGTCCCGGTCCGTGAGCCAGAGCGCGAGAACCACCACGCCGGTCAGTACCGCTACACCTGCGGCCGTGAGGAGCCCCATCACCGTGCGCCTGCGGCGGGCACCCGGATCGCCGTAGCCACCGCTCCATGCGGGGTCCGCGCCCGGCGGTGGCACCTCCTCGTACGGGCGCCCACCGGACCCGGTCCCGCCCAGGGGGTAGCCGTACGGGTTGTCCCCGTGGGCCGTGGGTGCGCTCTGGTAGGGCTCGGACCCCGACGGCGGCTGCCCGCCCCACGGCTGACCACCCCACTGCTGCCCGCTCCCGGGGCTCTCGCCCCACTGCCCACCACCCGGCGACGGCGGGGTCCCGGGGTCCGGTGTTCCGAAATCACCCAGGGACGCCGGGTTCCCGGGGTTCGAGCGTCCGGAGCCGCCCGGCGCGAAGTTGGACTCACTGCCCATGGCTCACCAGTTCTGCCCGCCTCCGTAGCCGTATCCCGGTGGGGGTGTGCCCGAACCGGCGTCCCGGTTGCGCTGCTCGAGCTCCTCGATCCGCGGATCCTGGGGCTGCTGGGGCTCGCCCCCACCGCCCTGGTTTGGATCACCTTGATTCGGATCGCCGCCCTGGTTTGGATCACCCTGGTTCGGATCGCCGCCCTGGTTGGGATCGTTCTGGCCGGAGCCGCCCTGCTGCTGTTGCTGCTCCTGCTCCGTCTCCTGGGTCTTGTCCCACTGGCGCTTCTCGTCCTCGTCCGGGCGGTGGTCGGGCTCCGGCTCGGGGCTCTCCTCGTCCTCGGAGGCCGACTCGCCGTCCGAGGTGCACGGCCCGATCGTGTCCATGGCCTTCTTGTAGTGGGAGATCGCGGTGGGGAACTGGCCGGCCTCGCGGGCCTCGTCCCCCTGGCCCTCGTAGGACAGGGAGAGGTTGGTGCGCACCAGGCACTCCGGGCTCTCCGGGTCCTTCATCCCCTCCTCGTCCGGGGGATCCTCCGGCACGATCTCGAGGGCCTCCTCCAGCGTGGCGGCCGCATCCACGTAGCGGGCATCCGCGAGCTGGCTGGTGCCCGAGTTGTACACGGCCTTCCACGGCTCGGGGAAGAAGCGAGAGACAGAGCGCTGCCGCTCGTAGGAGGCCTCCGCCGCCACGTACTCCTGCGCCTCGTAGCGCCCACCGGCCTGCATGTTCCAGATCCACAGGAGGACGAGCAGGAAGCCCACCACCACGAACACCAGCACCGCGGGCAGGGTCCACCAGAACAGGCGCCACCTACGTGACCTTCGCATGGGCACCTCCCATCAGGCGGATGCGCCGCAACTGCTCGTAGGCCTCCCACGCGAGGAGGATCCCGATCAGCCAGGCAAACGGCCAGTACACGTCCCGGAGCGTGGAGGTGGCCTGCCGTCCGTCCAGCGCGATGGTCTCCACATCGATCGAGGAGGCCAGGGCGTCCAGCGATCCGGGGGCCGAGCGGTGCTGGTAGCCCACCCCCAGGTTGGTGGCCAGGGCCCGCAGGTTCTCCTCATCGATCCGAGAGACGGCGTCCTCGCCGGTGCTCGGGTCCGTGATGTACTCGTCCCCGCCGCCGCGCCAGTCCAGCACCTTCATGGTGCCACCCTCGGCGGTGCCGTAGCCGAACACGGCGCCCCCGTCCACGAACGGGCGCAGCGCCGCGTAGCCGTCCGGGGAGGCGTCCACGGAGGAGTCATCCCCGTCCGTGTTCTCCCCGTCCGAGAGGAAGAACACGAGGCGTACGTTCTCCGGGTGCTGCTCCTGGCCGCCCTCGAGCGCGCGGGCGAGCGTGTACAGCGGCCGGTCGATCGCGGAGCCCGCCGAGTAGTAGGAGTTCTCCTGGGTGAGGGTCTGCGCCCACGCCTCCACGGCACGCGCATCGGTGGTGAGGGGGAGCTGCCGGCTCGCGGTGGAGTCCCACGCGATGATCGAGTACCGGGAGCCGGGGAACGCGGAGGTGAGCGCCACCAGATCGGAGCGCACCCCCTCCAGCCGCGGCTGGGTCCCGTTGTAGTCCTCCGCGGCCATGGAGCCGGTGCGGTCCACCACGATGTACAGCTCGAGGTTGCTCACCACCTCGTCCGCCTCCCCCTTCACGGCAGGGGTGGCGCCGATGACGAGGACGGCCAGCACCATGGCAAGGCGACGCCACCACGCAACCCAGGTTCCGTCGTCGTCCCGGCGGGAACGGACGAGCGCGTGGACGCACAGGGCGATCAGCGGAATGCCGACCACGGCCAGCAGCCAGGGGTCCCAGAGGAATCGGAGGGTCATGTGCGGGCCCTCCATGCGGCGATGACCAGTCCGCCCACCAGCACCACGAGCCAGGGGTAGAAGCGGTCCGGGCGGTCGATCTCCACCACCTTGGGGGTGGCGTCCAGCTCAACGGCCTCACGGGTCTGGATCTCTCCCACGATCCCGGCCACGGCGTTCGCGTTGGACAGCTCGTAGAACAGGCCGCCGCGGGAGGTGATCACCTGCTCGTACTCGTCGCGGTAGCGGGGGGTGGGCCACTGGGAGGCGTAGATGGCGTGGATGCGGATGCCGCGCTCCTCCGCGAGCTGGGCGGCCTCCTCCAGGGAGAAGATCGAGTCCCCGTAGGGCTCGTTGTCCGTGGCGAGGATGACGGTGCGGGAGCGGTCCTCCTCCTGGAGGTCGAAGGAGAGGACGCAGGATGCGAGCCCGTCCCCGATCAGGGAGGAGGCGGTGGAGCCGGGCGTCTGGGTGCCGGCCATCCACTCCTCGTACTTCTCGATCGCCCCCTGGGTGATGGTCCACGAGGTGCCGATGGAGGTGATCTCCGCGCCGAGCTGGAGCTCCTCCTTGACCATGGCGTAGTCGTCGGTGAGGGGGAAGACCTGGCGGGTGGTGAAGTCCCAGATGTTCAGGGCGATGCGTTCCCCATCGAAGGAGTCCACCATGGAGGAGTAGGTGCGCAGCACCTGGGAGTCGTACGTGATCATGGACCCGGAGACGTCCAGGCACAGCACGATGTCCCGTTGCGCGAGCCGCTCGTTCGTGGTGTAGCGGTCCACGGGCCTCCCGGCCAACAGGGCGGTGAAGATGGTGGCCCCGCCCACGATCATGGTGAGGCCGAGGGCCGCGAACCGGTGCAGGTTCAGGCGGCGCCGGAAGCTCGGCAGGGAGTAGAGGTAGCCGGTGTTGGCCACGTTGTGGCGGTGGCGGCCGCGGGTGCGGGTACGCGCCACGATCGCCCAGCCGAGGAGGCCGGCGAGCGCCACGATCCCGGCCACCACCCAGGGGGCCCAGGGGCTCACCATCGCGCCATCACCTCCCGCGCCAGTCCCATGGTGTGCTCGGCCTCCGCGGCCGGGTCACGGGCGAAGGACGGCTCCTCGCAGCGCTCCAGCAGCTCCCCCAGCCCGCTGCCGGGCAGGTAGGCCTGCGCCTCGCGGCGCGAGAGGGCCGTGAGGTCCCGGC
Organism: uncultured Actinomycetaceae bacterium; assembly: GCA_964615555.1. Classification (GTDB taxonomy): domain Bacteria; phylum Actinomycetota; class Actinomycetes; order Actinomycetales; family Actinomycetaceae; genus JAAZBW01. The sequence goes on along the minus strand of CAZTOM010000024.1, from coordinate 7,671 downwards.
CCACCCGGCGCGAGCCGAAGGAGCGGATGATCCCCGCCACCTGCAGGTGCAGATCGCGCAACGTGATTTCCCCGCGCCGGAACGCGCCGTAGGCGCCCTCGAGCTGCTCCCCGAAGGATGCGCGCAGCCGGCCCGCGTCCTCCGGGCCGGCGGGGCGGGGCGTGCGCGGCCTCCACAGCACGAACACCAGCCAGGCGATGGCCGCGGTGAGCAGCAGGAAGCCGAGCACCGGGACCCACCAGGCGTAGGAGACGGGGAGGGCGGGATCAACGTCGGGCACGGCGCTGCCTCCCCAGGAGGTCGATGAGGGCGTCCACCGCGTGCTCGGAGCCGCGCACCACCACGGAGTTGATGCCGCGGCGGCGCAGCATGGCCCGCACCGCGTTCTTGCGGCGCTCCACGGCGGCCGCCGCTTCCGCGCGGATCTGCGGGTCCCGGCGCACGAAGTCCGGCACCTCCCCGCCGTCCACGTCCATGATGATGCCGCCGGCACCGGTGAGCTCCGTGGGGCGCATGTCCGCGATGGCCACCACGATCACCTCGTGGCGGGTGCGCAGGCGCTTCAGGTCCAGCTCGCACTCCAGCTCCGGGCGCGCCTCGTCCGTGAGCACCACCACCAGGGAGCGGCGGGAGACCCCGGTGAGGGCCCGGCGCAACACGCGGGAGAGCTCCGAGCGGGGCCCCTCCACACCCATGTCCTGCGCCAGGTGGCGCAGCATGGTCTCCAGGTGCTCGGTGCCCTGCCGGGCCGGCACCTGCCGGATCCGCTCCGCATCCCCGGCCACGAGACCCACCAGGTCACCGCGGTTGCGGGCCAGGAACGCGATGATCTCCGCCACAAAGATCGCCACCTCGGCCTTGGTTTCCCCGCTGGGGGCGAGCGCCCCCATGGAGTGGCCCGTGTCCGCGGCGAGGATCAGGTTGAGGTTGGTCTCCCGTTGGAAGCGCTTGATGATCGGGTGGCCGGCGCGGGCGGAGGCCTTCCAGTCGATGTCCCCGATGTCATCCCCGGGGCGGTACTCCACCATGTCATCGAAGTCCTGGCCGTGGCCGGTGAAGATGGAGCGGTGCCTCCCGTCCAGCAGCCCGGAGGCGCGCTTGATCACCGGGAGCTCGAGGCGAGCCCTCAGGTGTGCGAGCCGGGACAGGGAGACCATGGGATCCCTACGGCACCGGGACCGCCGCGAACACGGCGTCGATCAGGGACTCGGGCGAGACGTTGTTGGCAAGCGCGTCATAGGTGCGCACGAGCCGGTGGCGGAGCACCGCGTGGCGCAGCTGCTTGATGTCATCCGGCACCACATACGTGCGCCCACTCATGAGGGCGAGCGCCTGCCCGATCTTCATCAGCGCGATCCCACCACGGGGCGAGGCACCCACGCGCACGTGGTCCGTGAAGCCATCCAGCGGCCGCGGCCCGCCGCCGCGCGTGGTGTTGATGAGCGCCACCACGTACTCCTTGATGGTGCGGTGCACGAACACCTGGCTGGAGAGCCGCTGCAGGAAGCGCACGTCCTCCAGGGTGATCGGGTCCACCGTGAGCGGTGCGGTGAGAGAACCGGAGGCCAGGCGCTCCAAGATCTCCACCTCCTCGTTCGGGGTGGGGTAGGTGAGCACCTCCTTCACCAGGAAGCGGTCCATCTGCGCCTCGGGGAGCACGTAGGTGCCCTCCTCCTCGATGGGGTTCTGGGTGGCCATCACCATGAATGGCTCCGGCACCTTGTACACCTCACCGCCGATCGAGGTCTGGCGCTCCTGCATCGCCTCCAGCATCGCCGACTGCGTCTTCGCCGAGGACCGGTTGATCTCATCCAGCAGCACCATGTTCGCGTGCACCGGCCCGAGCTGGGTGGTGAGCTGCCCCGTGGTGTAGTTGAACACCTGGGTGCCAACGATGTCATTCGGCATCAGATCCGGGGTGCACTGGATCCGGTGGAAGGAGCCACCCACCGCGGAGGCGAGCGTCTGCGCCGCGGTGGTCTTCGCCAGGCCCGGCACCGACTCCAGCAGCACGTGCCCGCCGCTCAGCAGGCAGCTCAGCAGCGCCGTGCGCAGCCCCACCTGGCCCACCACCCGCTGCGAGTACACGCTCTGCACCCGCTGCAGCAGTTCGTAGGCCCGCTCCGTCTGTGCCGAGGAGATTGCTGGATTCTCCGTCATGCGCTCTGCCCTTCTCCTCGATTCGCCCGCACCCCGGGTGGGTGCGAGGCGCCGCAGCCTGTTCCCAGTATGGGCGACTGGGTCCAGGTGCCTCCCCGCGGTCTAGGGTATGAGGGTGGTCAACGGCGCAGCAACAACATCCGGGACTCCTCGCAGGGTAGCCCGCTGGCTGACCTGGGGGGCGGCAGCATCAGTCCTGGCTCTGATCCTCGCCCTCATCTCCACCGGTGCCGCCTCCCCGCGCGCCCTCGTGGACCCCGGCGCGGTGGTCCGCTGGGGCCTGCCCGTGGTCACCGTTGTGGTCCGCTCCGCTGCTGCAGTGACCATCGGCGCGTTCGCGATCGCCGCCTTCACCCTGCGCGGCCCCGTCCGCCGCGCGCGTGCTGCCGCCGCCCCGGCCGTTGACTCCCCCCGCGCCCACCCCCTCCCCTCCCTCCCCGACGACGGCGCCTCCCCCACTCCCTCCCTCTCGCCCGTGCCCGGCGGCAGGTCCCGTCAGGCGGAGGAGACGCCGTCGGAGGCGTGGCGGCTGGCCGTGCGGATCGGGCAGGGCGCGGCGATCGTGTGGGTGCTGGCGCAGATCGCGTACATCGTGCTGACGTACGCGCAGGTGTGGGGGCGGGCGCTGACCGAGCCCACGTTCGGCGACGAGCTCACGTTCTTCATCACGCGCACGGACCTGGGGCAGACCGTGGTGGCGGAGCTGGTGCTCGCGGTGGTGGTCTCCGTGCTGGCCGTCTCCACGGCGGGGATGGTGGGCGCCGTGTGGACCGCGGCGATGGGCGCGATCGCACTGGCGCCGGTGGCACTCACGGGGCACGCGGCGGGTTCGGCGCACCACCACCTGGCGCTCTCCGCGATGTGGCTGCACCTGGTGCCGCTCGCGCTGTGGCTGGGCGGGCTCGCGGTTCTGGTGGCGGTGTTCGCGAAGCTGGGGCCGGAGCTGGAGAAGGCTGCGGGTCGGTATTCGCAGATCGCGCTGTGGTGCTTCGTGCTGGTGGGGATGAGCGGGGTGTTCAGCTCGGTGATCCGGCTGAACGGGCCCGCGGACCTGGTGGTGACCCCGTGGGGCAGGCTGCTGCTGCTGAAGATCGCGCTGTGGGCGCTGCTCGGCTGGATGGGCTGGGAGCACCGGCGCCGCACCATCCCGCAGCTCGGCTCGCGGCCGGGGCTGTTCTGGCGGTTCGCGGCCGTGGAGGTGGCCGTGATGGGCGCCATCATGGGTGTGGCCGTGGCGCTCGGATCCTCCGCGCCGCCCGTGCCGCAGGAGCCGGTGGTGGATCCCTCCGCGGTGTTCCGCTACACGCACTACCCCGAACCACCGCTGCCCACGGTCTCGCGCTGGTTCACCGAGTGGCACTGGGACCCGCTCTACCTGGCGGCCGCGATCTCCGCGGTGGTGGTCTACCTGGTGTGGGTGCGCCGCCTGAAGGCGCGCGGCGACTCCTGGCCGGTGGGCCGCACCGTCATGTGGGTGAGTGCCTGGGTGTTCTTCGTGTGGATCGTGTGCGGCGGACCCTACGTGTACGGGGTGGTGCTGTTCTCCGCGCACATGATCATGCACATGCTGCTCGTGATGACCTTCCCCATCCTCCTGGTGCTGGCCGCGCCCATCACCCTGCTGCTGCGGGCGGTGCCGGCGCGCCGCGACGGCTCACGCGGACCGCGCGAGTGGATCCTCGCCCTGCTCCACTCCCCGTGGGCGCAGGCGTGGGCCAGCCCGTGGGTGGCGGGCGTGAACTTCGTGGGCTCGCTGTTCGTGTTCTACTACACGGACCTGCTCAGCCTCGCGCTGCGCTACCACGTGGGGCACGTGCTGATGATCGTGCACTTCACGCTGGCCGGGTACCTGTTCATGAACGCCGTGATCGGGATCGATCCGGGCACGCGCCGCCCTGGCCACGCGGTGCGCCTGATCATGCTGTTCGCGGTGATGATCTTCCACGCGTTCTTCGGGCTCTCGCTCGCCAACATGACCTCGCTGCTCGCCGCCGATTTCTACGGGCGCCTCGGCCTCACCTGGTGGGTGGACGCCCTCTACGACCAGCAGATCGGCGGGTTCATCACCTGGGGTATCGGGGAGATGCCCACCCTGATCCTGGCCATCGTGCTGGCCGTGGAGTGGTCCCGCGCGGACGAGAAGGACGCCAAGCGCATCGACCGCCGCGCCGATAGGGACCACGATGCCGAGCTCGAGGCGTACAACCGGATGCTCGCCGCCCGCGCCGCCGCGATGGAGGCGCACCGCGAGGCGCGGTAGCCCGCGGGGTGCGTGCGCGGCCGGTAGCCCGCAGCGCGCGGCCGATATTACGCCCAGCCCTACGGTGCCAGCGCGGCCAGCTCCAGATCCGTCCCCTGCACCACGATCTCCAGCCCGTTCGACCGCACCTCCGCACCGGTCAGCCGCAGTCCCCGCGGCAGGTCCACGCCGATCTCCACCTCCTGGTCCACGCCGCTGAGCAGCAGCCCCAGGAGGGAGACGTCCACCCGCTCTTGGCCCAGGTACACCTCGCGGGGCTCCAGCACGATCGCCCGGTCGCGTGCCTCCACGCCGAATGCGATGCCGAGCACCTGCCCGAACAGCTCCCCCTGGAGGTTCACGGTGCCGCCGTCGGTGGTGATGGTCCCACCGATCGGGGAGACCTCCCGGTACATCCGGTCCAGCTCCACGGTGGGCACGCGCGCGGAGACCCACAGCCGATCCGCCCGGTGCGGATCGGCGGTCTGCACCCCGTTCGCCGACCCCTCCACCTCCACCACCGTGAACCCGCGGTAGCTCACGCGCGGTGCAGTCACGTCCACGCGCTCCAGTTCGCCGCCCACCACCTGCGGTAGCACCAGCGGCCCGTGCACGGAGACGGAGGCGTCCACCCCCAGGTGCTCCTCGAGCGGCTGCGCCACCCGGCTCGCGATCTGCGCGCGCGTCCACACCTCGGCACCCAGGGCCAGCCCGAGGAGCCCCAGCACCACCACGATCACGCCAATCAGCCGCTTCACCCGCTCCACGGTACGGTGCCGAGAATCACTGCACACGGAACCCGGCCCTGTGTAGGGTGATTTTCGCGCCGCGCGTCGCGGTGCCGCGAGCCCGGCATCCGGCCCGCGTTCCCGCACGGAAGGAGGGAGACGCCATGGCGTTCACCGCCGATGAGGCCCGCCGCCTCGCCGCCGATCCCGCAACCGATCCCGCCACGCTCTACCAGCTCGCGCAGGAGCACGCCGAGGTCCTCCCGGCGCTCGCGGCGCACCCCAACACCTACCCGGACCTCCTCGCCTGGCTCGAGGGCCTGCGCATCCCCGAGGTGGATGCCGCCCTCGCCGCGCGCCCCCTCCCCTCACCCGGCCCCTCCCCCTCCCCGACGCCGGAGCCCACCTCCCAGCCCGATTCCTCCCCCGCCCCCCATTCGGCGACGACGGAGCCCACCTCCCAGCCCGAATCTCCCCTTCCGTCCCACTCCCCCGTGGAGCCCACCTCGCAGTCCGAATCTCCCCTTCCGTCCCACTCCCCCGTGGGGCCCGGCTCCGCGGACGAGGGTGGGCCCGCTCCGGGGGAGACTGTGGCCATGCCCACGCCAGTGGGCCCCTCCGCGGACAGCGCTGCGGCGGAATCCTCCAGCCCAGACGGCGCTCCCGAGGCCGTGACCTCGTCCGCCCCGGAGACCGAGGCCTTCCCCACGCCCTCCTCCGAACCCGTGACTGCCCCGTCGCAGGGAACGGTTCCGTCGCCGGAACTGGCCGCAGCGGCCACGGCGGCGGATGCGGGTGACGCCCCATCCTGGGGTGAGATCATCGGCGACCCGGATGCCCCCGAGCAGTTCGGACCGGCGCAACCGGCACCCACCTCCGGGACGCCGCCGCGGACCTCGATCGTGCAGCGTCCCAGCGGCGGACCGCGCGTGAGCCCCTCCACCGGCGCCGGAATCGCAGGTGCTGGCATCGCCGGGGCCGGCATGGCCGGCGCTGCGGGCGCCGCCGGGGCTGGTGCTGGCGCTGGAGCGGCGGGCGGTTCCAGCGCCAGCGCCGGATCTGGTGGTGTCACGCAGCCGATGGCCTACCCGCCGCAGGCCCAGTCCGGGTACTCCGTGGGCCAGGCGGGGCAGTACCCCGGAGCTCCCAGCGGCGCCCAGTATCCCGGCGCAGCGAGCGCTGGCCAGTACTCCCAGTACGGGCAGGCAGGCCAGTACCAAGGCGGGGTGGCAGGGGGAAGCCAGGGGTCGTCGTCGTACGGGCCAGGTGGCCAGTACCCGGGCACGGCGGCGAGCGGCGCCCAGTATCCCGGTGCGGCCAGCGGCGCCCAGTATCCCGGTGCGGC
>CAZTOM010000024.1:0-1099 GCA_964615555.1 uncultured Actinomycetaceae bacterium | reverse complement strand
AGCGGCGCCCAGTATCCCGGTGCGGCCAGCGGCGCCCAGTATCCCGGTGCGGCGAGCGCTGCGCAGTACCCGGCTGCGGCCAGCGGTTCCGGCTACCCCCAGTACGGGCAGGCGAGCCAGTACCCGGGTGGTGCCGGGGGTGCGAGCCAGGTGGCGTCGTCGTACGTGGAGGAGGGCGAACGGGAGCGGGGCGTACCCGCCGCGGCATGGATTGCGGTGGGGATCGGGCTGGCGCTGCTGGTAGGCGCGATCGTGTGGTTCGTGACCCAGGTGCTGGGCGGGGACGACGACCCGGTGGTGGGGCCGCCCGCCACGCCCACGGCGGAAGCGGTGGAGACGCCCACCCCGGAGGCCGTGGAGCCCACGCCGGAGCCGGAGCCCACCGAGGTTGAGACCACGCCCGAGGTGGATCCGGTGGAGCAGCTCGAGGCGGACTTCGCGGCGCTGCAGGACGAGGTGCGGGCCACGGCCTCGGCATCCGAGTGCACGGATGTGGCCGCCGACTCCGATCCGATGATCCGGCTGGCGGGAATGGCCGGCGAGCTCGGTGAGGGCGGGCTCAGCGGCGCGGACCTCACTATCCGCGAAGCACTCGAAACCCTGCAGGCCCGCTGCAACGCCGGCTGGGCCGTGCGGGTGGCAGAGTCCGTGGCAGAGAGCTCCCCGGGGCTCGCGCAGCTCGAGGCGCGCGACTGGGTGATTCCCATCGCACCGGTGCCGGGTGACGCGCGGGCCGCCACCGAGTTCATGAGCCCCTCTGAGAACATCGTCTGCAACATCACCGGCTCCACGGCCCGGTGCACCATCCACCAGTACAACTTCACGCCCGCCGGGAACTGCTCCCCGGGATCCCCCGTGACGTTCGTGGTGGACGAGGAGGGCGCACGGCTCGACTGCTCCACCCAGGCCAGCCGCAGCGGCACCATCCTCGGATACGGCAGCTCCGCCGCGACCGACCGGTTCTTCTGCATCTCGCGGGAGTCCGGCATGTACTGCACCGATTCCTACAGCGGGGCAGGGTTCGAGGTGGCGCGCTCCAAGCAGGTGCTCAACGACCAGTCGATCGGGTTCCGCGAGGCCGGGTGATTGGCCCCGGAGC
>CAZTOM010000023.1:9261-16139 GCA_964615555.1 uncultured Actinomycetaceae bacterium | reverse complement strand
GCTCTACGGCGTGGACCCGGCCACGATCGCTGCGGCCATCCGGATCCTCGTGGAGGAGGACTGGGCGGACCACGTGGACCTGAACTTCGGCTGCCCCGTGCCCAAGGTGACGCGCAAGGGCGGCGGAGCGGCCCTGCCGTGGAAGAAGGACCTGTTCGAGGAGATCGTGGTCCAGGCAGTGCGGGCCGCAGAGTCGGCCTCGCGGGGCCGGCGCCACGTGGTGCCGGTGACCGTGAAGATGCGCATGGGCATCGACGACTCCCACCTCACCTACCTCGAGGCCGGCGCTACCGCCGCCCGCGCCGGCGTGGCCGCCGTTGCCCTGCATGCCCGCACGGCGGCGCAGCACTACTCCGGGGCGGCGCGCTGGGAGTCGATCGCGCGGCTGCGCGAGGTGGTGCCCGCCGGGGTGCCGGTGCTCGGAAACGGGGACATCTGGAGTGCGGAGGACGCGCTGGCGATGCGCGAGGAGACCGGGTGCGAGGGCGTGGTGGTGGGCCGCGGCTGCCAGGGCAGGCCGTGGCTCTTCACGGACCTGGTGGCGGCCTTCCACGGGTCGCAGGCGCGGGTGCAGCCGGGGCTGCGGGACGTGGCCGCTGTGATCCGGAGGCACGCGGAGCTGATGGTGGAGCACTTCGGGGAGGAGGACCGCGCCATGCGGGAGCTGCGCAAGCACATCTCCTGGTACCTCAAGGGCTACGCGGTGGGTGGGGAGGCACGCAGGACCCTCGCGCTGGTGGACTCGCTGGCGGACCTGGATGCCAAGCTGGCCGCCCTGGACCTCGATTCCCCCTACCCGGGCGAGGCCGCCGAGGGCCAGCGGGGCCGCGCCGGATCGCCCAAGGAACCCCACCTGCCCGACGGCTGGCTGGAGTCCCCGTACCTCGCCGCCGCAGAGCGCGCTACCGTGGCCGCGGCGGAACTGGACGTCTCAGGAGGATGAGATGACGTTGGCGAGCAGGGCTTCTGCGCGGACCGAGACGTGGGGCACGGCCCGGCTGGGCGCGCTGGTGGCGGCGGGAGCGCTCGCGCTCGCGGCGTGTGGCACGGGCGGCGGTGCGGGCGAGACCCCCGCGGCCACTCCGAATACCGCAGCCAGCGGGACCGCCGAGCCCACCGCACCCCCGGAGGACCCGCGCTCCAACGTGGGCGTCCAGCTCTTCCAGTTCAACTGGAACTCGGTGGCGCGGGAGTGCACGGACACGCTCGGCCCCGCCGGCTACGAGTGGGTGCTGATCTCCCCGGCCCAGGAGCACATCCAGGGCGAGGAGTGGTGGACCAACTACCAGCCGGTCTCCTACCAGGTGGAGTCCCGCGCGGGTACGCGTGAGGAGTTCGCCGCCATGGTGGAGGCGTGCAACGCGGCGGGCGTGAAGGTGATCGCGGACGCGGTCATCAACCACATGGCCGGGATCGATGGCGGCACCGGCTGGGCCGGCACCGAGTTCACGCACTACGAATACCCCGGCCTCTACGGCCCGGAGGACTTCCACGACTGCGGCCTCACCCCGAACAATGACATCGCCAACTACCAGGACGCCGCCCAGGTGCAGACCTGCGAACTCTCCAACCTGGCGGACCTCGCCACCGGCGAACCCCACGTCCAGGACACGATCCGCACCTACCTGGAGGACCTCCTCTCGCTCGGCGTGGCCGGCTTCCGCATCGACGCCGCCAAGCACATGGCCGCCGAGGACGTCGCGGCGATTCTGGAGGGCCTCCCGGAGGACACGTGGATCGCCCAGGAGGTGATCCGCTCCAACGCGGAGCCGATCCAGCCGGAGGACTACCTGGGGAGCGGACCCGTCTTCGAGTTCTCCTACATGAAGGACATCCAGGGGATCGCCAAGGGCTCGTCCTGGAACGTGTTCCTGCGCATGGGCACCGGCCCGGGCTACGTGGACTCCGAGGACGCCGTCCCGTTCGTCACCAACCACGACACCGAGCGCAACTCCCAGGCCATGACCTACCGCGCCGGGGCGCAGTACCAGATCGCCACCGTCCTCATGCTCGTCCACGGCTACGGCTCCCCGATGGTCTACTCGGGCTACGCGTTCCGCGGCCGCGACGAGGGCCCGCCCCAGGACGAGTCCGGCGCCCTCCTCGACGCCACCTGCATCGAGGGCTGGGACGCCGAGCCCGGCGAGTTCGTCTGCGCCCACACCTGGCCGCTCGTGAACGCCGCCGTCCGCTTCGACGCCGTGGCCGGGGACGCCCCACTCACCGAGCACTACCAGGACAAGGACGTGCTCGCCGTCTCCCGCGGGGACGCCTTCGCGCTCATCAACCGCGACGACGAGGACGGCTTCACCCTGACCGTCCCCACGGGCCTCGGGCCGGGGGAGTACTGCGACCTCGGCGCCGGTCCCGACTGCTCCACCACCGTCATTGTGGGCGAGGACGGCGAGGCGGAGATGACGGTGGGCCCGATGGGCGCGGTGATCCTCACCGCCCTCGACCTGCCCGACGGCGGAGCCTAGAGTCCCGTCAGGAGCGCGTCAGCCAGGCGGTGGTGTCCGTCCCGATCACGCCCTCGGTGACCGGGGAGCTGGAGATGGCCACCTGCCAGCCCTCCGGCACGTGCACGGCCTCGCCGAACGTGGTGATCACGCGGACGGTCGGTCGCTGCGGGGCGGGGCTGTCTGCGTCCGCCCCGGCAGGGTTCCCGGCCGCCTCCGCCGGCGCGGAGGAGACGAACGCGACCACGTCGCGGCCGTCGAAGTCGGCGTCCCACGCGAGTTCCGCGATCCCGAGGTCCCACTCGCGACGCAGCCGGATGGCCTCCCGGTAGAACTCGAGGGTGGAATCGTCCTCCCCGGTCTGGGCATCCACGGCGAGCCTCGCCCAGGAGGCCGGCTGCGGAAGCCAGGTCTCGCCGTCGGGGGAGAAGCCGAACCCGGGGGAGGAGGCCTCCCACGGAAGGGGGACACGGCAGCCGTCCCGGCCCTTCTCCTCGCCGCCGGTGCGGAAGAAGGCGGGGTCCTCACGCAGCGCGTCCGGGAGGGTGGAGTGCTCCGGAAGTCCGAGCTCCTCACCCTGGTAGAGGTAGACGGAGCCGGCCAGGCCGAGCGTGAGGAGGGTGGCGGCCTTGGCGCGGCGCAGGCCCAGCACGTTGTCCGGCTGCGGGTCCTCCGCGCCGATCCCGTTCTGCTGCTTCCCCGTGAAGTCCATGCCCAGGCGGGAGGCGTGGCGGATCACATCGTGGTTGGACATGACCCAGGTGGTGGGGGCCTCCACCGCGTCATTGGCGGCGTACGAGGTGGCGATGACCTCGCGGAGCTGGGCGGCGTCCCACTCGGAGGCGAGGAAGGCGAAGTTGAAGGCCTGGTGCATTTCATCCGGCCGCACGTACTTGGCGAGCTGGGACTCGGGGGTCACCCACGCCTCGGCTACGAGCGCGCGGTCACCCTCGTACTGGGCGAGCACCTCGTGCCACTCGCGGTAGATCTCGTGGACGCCGTCCTGATCGAACATCGGCGCACGGGGCGGGGCCGGGGACTCCCCATCGGCGGGATCGGACTCCTCCACGCCGTCCACCATGTGCACCTCGCCGCCCCAATCGGGGAGGTCCGGGTCCTTGACCAGGCCGTGGGCCACGTCCACGCGGAAGCCGTCCACGCCGCGGTCCAGCCAGAACCGCAGGATGGAGACGAACTCCTGGTGCACCTCGGGGTTGTTCCAGTTGAGGTCGGGTTGGGAGGAGTCGAAGAGGTTTAGGTACCACTGCTGGTCGTCCTCCCACGGCGAGCCGGGGGCATCCGGGCGGTCGCACACGCGCGTCCAGGCGGACCCGCCGAAGATCGAGCGCCAGTTGTTCGGGACCTCCTCCGAGTCCCGGAACCAGTAGCGCTCGCGCTCGGGGGAGCCGGGGCCGGCCGCGAGGGCGGCGCGGAACCACTCGTGCTCGTCCGAGGTGTGGTTGGGGACCAGGTCCACGATCACGCGCAGGCCGAGCTCGTGGGCGCGGGAGATCATCTGCTCCGCATCCGCGAGCGTTCCGAAGCGCGGATCCACATCCCGGTAGTCGGAGACGTCATAGCCGCCGTCCTTCTGCGGGGAGACGTAGAAGGGGGAGAGCCACAGGGCATCCACGCCGAGGTCTCTCAGGTGGGGCAGGCGCTCGGTGATACCCCTGAGGTCACCCAGGGGGCCCCCGGAGGAGGCGAAGGAGCGGGGATAGACCTGGTAGATCACCGAGTGGCGCCACCACTCTCGGCCGGTGGTGGCCGGAGCCGCGGAGCCGGAGGACGAGGCGGTGGCCGGGGTCTCGGAGGAGGGGGCGGACGGGGAGACGGGCGTGTGGAGAGTGAGCATCGCGATTCAGCCTAGGTGTTTCTGGGAGCGGCTCCAGTCGAGCCCCGCACAATCAGCTCAGGGGCGAACAGGATCTCGGTTCGCGGGGTGGGAGAGCCGTTCACCAGGTCGAACAGCGTGGCCACCGCGGAGCGGGAGATGGCCTCCACCGGCTGCCGGAGCGTGGTCAGCGGCGGGGAGGTGTGGGTGAGGAGGGGGCCGTCGTCGAAGCCCACCACGGAGACGTCGTTCGGCACGTCGAGGCCGCGGGAGCGGACCTGCTGGATGGCGCCGAGGGCCATGAGGTCCGAGCCGCAGACGATGGCGGTGCAGCCGTTGTCCAGGAGCATCCCGGCCGCGGCGGCGCCGCCCTCGAACCCGAAGAAGGTGGAGATCACGAGGGGGTCCTCCACCCCGGCGTGGCGGGCCATCGCGTCCTGGAAGCCCCGGGACTTGCCGCGGGTGGCGGAGTAGCGGCGCTGGCCGGTGGCGAGTCCAATACGGGTGTGCCCGAGCGCCACCAGATGGCGTACGGCGATGTCCATCGCACGGACCTCGTCGATCGCGAAGGAGGGAACCTTCACCCCGGGGTTGGTGCCGTTGATGAACACGAACGGCATCCCGTTGGCCATGAGTTGGTGGTAGCGCGTGGTGTCCGCCTCTGCGTCCGCGTGGAGGCCGGCCACGAAGATGATTCCCGCCACCTGGTGCTCCACGAGGATCTCGATGTACTGGTCCTCGGTGACCCCGCCGGGTGCCTGCGTGCACAGCAGGGGAGTGAAGCCGGATTCGGTCAGGTGCGTCTCGATCGCCTGCGCGAAGGCGGGGAAGACGGGGTTGGTGAGCTCCGGGACGATCAGCCCCACGAGGCCGGCGGACTTGGTCCGCAGCTTCTCCGGGCGCTCGTATCCGAGTACGTCCAGGGCCGAGAGGACGGCGCGGCGGGTCTCCTCGGCAACACCGGGTTTTCCGTTGAGGACCCGGGAGACGGTTGCAGTGGAGACACCAGCTTTCTCGGCAATATCGGTGAGCCGGGTGCGCGACGCCATTGTTGTCCTTCCCCACGTGGAGGAGGAGGGTTGCGGCCTATCCGCCACCCTCCGTTGCATTGTGAACGAAATGTTATCTGAAACTTACAGCAAGGCCTTGCAAACGCGCTAGCCCCGGCCTACGCTTGTTGCAGCCGGACTTCAGAATGGACCGGAATCCCGATTCACAGGAGATGAAATGCGACGGAGCATCCTGCTTGCAGGTACCACCGCCCTCGCCCTCGCGCTGTCCGCTTGCGGCGGCAACGGTGGCGACGACCCCACGACTCCCGCGGCTGACCCCACCACCCCGGAGGCCGCCGAGACCACCGAGGCGCCCGAAGAGGCCGAGACCCCCGAAGTCGAGGAGACCGAGGAGGCTGGCGAGGAGGAGACCACCGAGGAGGCCGGCCCGGTTTCCACGGAGGGCACCATCGTGATCTGGACCGACGAGACCCGCCAGGCGGGCGTCGAGCAGGCCGCCGAGGCCTTCACCGCCGACTCGGGCATCCCGGTCGAGGTTGTCCTCAAGAACTTCGGTGACATCCGTTCCGACTTCGCCGCACAGGTCCCCACCGGGCAGGGCCCGGACATCACTGTGGGCGCGCACGACTGGATCGGCGAGTTCACCACCAACGGAATCGTGTCCCCCATCGAGCTCGGCGAGTCCGCTGGCGACCTCGACCAGTCCGCCGTGGACGCCTTCACCTGGGACGGCCAGGTCTACGGCGTTCCCTACGCCGTGGAGAACCTCGCACTGATCCGCAACGCGGACCTTGCTCCGGACGCCGCCCCCGCCACCTTCGACGAGCTGCTTGCCGCCGCCGAGGACATCGACGCCGAGTACCCGTTCCTCATCCAGATGGGCGAGGAGGGTGACCCGTACACCATGTACCCGTTCCAGACCTCGTTCGGCGCCCCGGTGTTCGCCTCTGACGCCGACGGCAACTACACCGCCGAGCTCGGGCTCGGTGGCGACGCCGGCCACGGCTTTGCCACGTGGCTGCAGGAGCAGGGCGCCGCTGGCGTGCTCGACACCGCCATCACCTATGACATCGTGGTGGACCAGTTCTCCAACGGCAACGTGCCCTACATCGTGGGTGGCCCGTGGATGATCGACTCCTTCGCGGACATGAACGTGGCCGTTGACCCGATCCCGTCCGCCGGTGGCGAGCCTGCCGTGGCGTTCAAGGGTGTCCAGGGCTTCTACCTCTCCGCCCAGTCGCTCAACGCGCTCACCGCGACCGACTTCCTCACCAACTACCTCGCGACCGAGGACGTCCAGTACCAGATGTACGAGTCCGGTTACCGTCTCCCGGCCAACACCGCCGCCGCCGAGCGCGCGATGGAGGACCCGATCATGGCTGGCTTCCAGGCCGCTGGCGAGGGCGCCCCGCTCATGCCCGCGATCCCCGAGATGGGTTCCGTGTGGGCCTTCTGGGGCGTGACCGAGGCCCAGATCGTGGGCGGCGCCGACCCGGTCGCCACCTGGGACAAGATGGTCTCCGACATCGAGGGCGCGATCGGCTAGTCCGAGAACTCTCTCCATATCGTGGG
>CAZTOM010000023.1:3886-9251 GCA_964615555.1 uncultured Actinomycetaceae bacterium | reverse complement strand
TTTAACTTTTGGGTGGGGGGGGGGGTACCGGCCCCCGCGCCCCATCGCTTTGTGCAACTCCTGCCACCTATGATCACAACCACCAGTCACTCCTTCGGCAGCACGGTCGCTGCCTTCTGAAACGGGGATTTATGGCCACCACACCTGTGGATCGCAGAACCGGGAAAATCAAGAAATCCTCTCAGCACACCTCACACGCCCGTGACTTCTCGGCGGGCTTCTTCGTGAAACTCGTGCTGATGCTCCTGGTTGATGCGCTGCTTATCTACCTCATGCTGCTCGCGTGGGGCGCCGATCAGATGGGCGTCCTCATCGGACTCGCCGCCGTCTTCATCTTCGTCAACTGGGCGTACTTCTCACCCTCGGCGCGGATCATCCCGATGAAGTACCTGGCGCCCGGACTCGTCTTCCTCTTCATCTTCCAGGTGTTCGTGGTGGCGTACACGGGCATCGTCGCGTTCACCAACTACGGCGAGGGCCACAACTCCACCAAGGAGCAGGCCATCTCCGCCCTCATGATGCAGAACGTCCAGCGCGTCCCCGACTCGGAGGTGCTGCCCCTCTCCGTGGTCCGCCAGGGTGACACCCTCGGATTCGCTGTCATCGACGGGGACGAGGTCAAGGTGGGGACCGCCGAGGACCCGCTGGCCCCGGTGGACGGCGCAACGTTCGAGGAGAGGCGAATCCTCGAGGTCCCGGGCTGGGACGTCCTCGCGCTCTCGGACCTCGGCCAGATCCAGCGGCAGGTGGTGGACCTGCGGGTCCCCGTCTCGGACCTCCCCGAAGACGGCTTCATCGGTACCCAGGACGCCCGCAACGGCTACCAGTACCGCTCCACACTCGCCTACGACCGCGAGGCCGACACCATGACGGCCGCCGATGGGACGGTCTACACCCCGAACGACCGAGGGCAGTTCCAGGCCGAGGACGGCCGCACCCTCAACGTGGGGTGGCGCGTGAACGTTGGCTTCGAGAACTTCACCACGGCATTCGCCGACTCCCGCTACGCGGGCCCCTTCTGGCAGGTGCTGATGTGGAACTTCGCGTTCGCCTTCCTCTCGGTGGCCACCACGTTCCTCCTCGGACTCGGGCTCGCAATCCTCCTCAACAACGCCCGCCTGCAGGGCAAGAAGATCTACCGGACCCTCATGATCCTGCCCTACGCGTTCCCGTCATTCATGACGGCGCTGCTGTTCGCGGGAATGATGAACCGGAGGTTCGGATTCATCAACGTGGTGCTGTTCGGAGGAGCCGAGGTTCCGTGGCTCACGGACCCCTGGCTTGCCAAGCTCTCCCTGATCCTGGTGAACCTCTGGATGGGCTTCCCCTACATGTTCCTGGTGTGCACCGGAGCCCTGCAGTCCATCCCCAACGAGATGCTCGAGGCCGCCCGCATCGACGGAGCCTCCAAGTTCCGTACGTGGCGCTCGGTCACGATGCCGCTCCTCTTCATCGCGGTGGCGCCGCTGCTGATCGCCTCCTTCGCCTTCAACTTCAACAACTTCAGCCTGGTGAAGATGTTGACCAACGGAGGACCACGGTTCCCTGACGCGTCCGTCCCCATCGGCCAGTCGGACATCCTGATCTCGATGGTCTACAACATCTCGGGCCTCGATGGAACAGCGCCCCGGAACTACGGACTCGCGTCCGCGCTCTCAATCGTCATCTTCCTGATCGTGGCGGTGATCTCCGCGATCTCGTTCCGGAAGACCCAGTCGCTGGAGGACATCAACTGACATGTTTGCTCACAAGCTCCTCTACTACACACTGGCAGTTGTTGGCGGAATCCTCCTCGGGGGCGCCCTCATGTTCCTGGTCTCCGGCCTCCTGGCCGGAAGCTTCCAACCGATGGTCCTCATCGGCCTCGGCGTGGGCGCCGCGCTGATCGCTGCATCGTTTGCCGTCAGCCGCCGGCCGCGCAAGTCCCTCGGCCTCGCCCTCGGTTCGATCGGCGGCACCGCGGTCGCGGTGGGCGTGATCCTGGTCCTGATCGCACTCTCCCGCCGGGAGGTCGCCATCGGGGAGGTGGGGCTTTCGCTCCTCGGCCTCATCGGCCTGCTCGCCGGATTCTGGCTCTTCTCCCGGGGCCGCCGTGCCGCAGCGGACGGCGAGGGTGGCATGGTCAGCACCGCCATCGGTGGGTTCCTGCTCGCCGTCGGACTCGCCCTCACCGTCTGGGCGCTCATCCAGGGCGTGGGAGTGGCCATCATCGTGGTGGCGATGGCCGGGCTCATCGCCTACCTGTACGGCCTCTACCTCTCCCAGAGCGACGACGACCGCCGCGAGGTGGCCGATGCGTTCCGCTACCTCGAGGACTCCGCTGCCGAGGGCGTGGCCCGCGAGCACGCGGCCGTCAACCGACGCACCTTCTCCCGCTGGTTCGCCGAGCTGGGGCTGCTGCATGTGGTGGCGATCATCGCCGTCATCTATGCCTCCTTCCCGATCGTGTACGTGATCTCGGCGTCCCTGAACCCCAACGGAACCCTCACCGGTTCCAACGTGCTGTTCTCCGAGGCCTCATCCGCGAACTTCGAGTGGCTGAACTCCACCCGGTTCTGGGACTGGTTCATGAACTCGCTCCAGGTGGGCATCATCACCTCGATCGCTACGGTCCTCATGGGTGCCGCCGCCGCGTACGCGTTCTCGCGCTACCGGTTCAAGGGGCGCCGCGGGGGCCTGATCTCGCTGCTCATCATCCAGATGTTCCCGCAGATCCTGGCGTTCGTCGCGATCTTCCTCCTCCTCATGACCCTTGGTTTCGTGTGGGAGCCGATCGGCCTGAACTCCAAGCTGGCACTCATCTGCGTGTACCTCGGTGGTGCGCTCGGGGCCAACACGTTCCTCATGTACGGGTTCTTCAACACCGTGCCCAAGGAGCTGGACGAGGCGGCCAAGATCGACGGCGCCTCGCACGCCCAGATCTTCTGGACGATCATCCTGCGGCTGGTGGCCCCCATCCTCGCGGTGGTGGGACTGCTCTCCTTCATTGGCACGTTCAACGACTTCGTGCTCGCGAAGGTGATCCTGCAGTCCGAGGGCAACTGGACGCTCGCGGTGGGCATGTACCAGTGGGTCTCGAACCTGCTGAACCAGAACTGGGGCCTGTTCGCCGCAGGCGCGGTCCTGGGCGCGATCCCGATCCTCATCCTGTTCCTCGCCCTCCAGCGCTACATCGTGGGCGGCCTCACGGCCGGCTCGGTGAAGGGCTAGAAAAGCTAGACGCGCGGGAGCCGGCTAGCAGGTACCGGAGCGTACGTACTGGAGCCGGTCCACCAGCACGATCCTGGTGGCCGAGTACACGTACGGCGTCACCGTCATGCACTGGTGCCCGTACAGCGAGGACCGGTAGTGAACCGCCACGGGCCCGGTGGTGCAGTTGAACCAGCGCCACCGGGTCCACGTGGGCGTGTTCGAGAACCCGCACCGGACCCCGGCCGCGGCGAGCGCCTCGGGTGAGACCACGCTCCCGTCTCCCAGGCGGGGCACCAGCGCTCGTTCCGTTCCGTACGGAAGGTGCGTCTCGTCGTCGGGGGTGACGACGACGGGGGATGGCCCCGGCGGGACGGGAGAGACGGCCCCGACCGGTGCGCTCGCACCCCCGACGCCTCCACCCAGGGCGAGCGCGGGCGCAAAGCCGCCGATCGCCGTCGTGAATGCCACTACCGCGCCAGCCGCGGCCGCCGCAACGCTGCGCCGCACCTGACGCTCCCCACGCCGGGGCAACGACTCCCTGCGCCTGATCCGGGTCATGGTTCTCCCTCCTGCCGGCCACCAGCGGCCTCTCCTGGCCGGCCCGCCGCGGCCTCATCTCGGCTTCCCGCGGCCGCCCCCGGCCCCTGGGACGAACCGTATCGGCGGGCCGGGGCACGGTCCAGAGAATCCGGGATGACGGAATCCCGGCGCCGCGGCCCTAGGATCGAGGCGTGGAGCAGAAGTACGAGATCGTGGAGCACGCGTCGGACACGCCCTACACGCACCACGATGCCGCCCGCATCCTCGAGGAACCGCAGAAGGCGCCGTGGCGTACCGCGTTCGAGCGGGACCGGGCGCGCCTCACGCACTCGGCGGCGCTGCGCCGGCTCGGCGCGAAGACGCAGGTGATGGGCCCGGGCACGGACGATTTCGTCCGCACGCGGCTCACGCACTCCCTGGAGGTGGCGCAGGTGGGCCGGGAGCTCGGCCTCCAGCTCGGCTGCAATCCCGATCTGGTGGACGCCGCGTGCCTCTCCCATGACATCGGCCACCCGCCCTTCGGTCACAACGGCGAGCGTGCCCTGAACGAGGTGGCGGGGAGCATCGGCGGGTTCGAGGGGAACGCGCAGACGCTGCGGATCCTCACGCGGCTCGAGGCCAAGCGGCAGGATCCCTCCGGCAGCTCCGTGGGGCTGAACCTCACGCGCGCCACGCTCGACGCCACCTGCAAGTACCCGTGGGCGGCGGGCGAGGGGCCGGTGCGGTCGGACGGGAGTGCGAATCCGAAGTTCGGTGTGTACGCGGACGATACGCGGATCTTCTCGTGGGTGCGGGAGGGGGCACCGTCCGGGCGGCGTTCGCTCGAGGCGCAGGTGATGGACCTCGCCGACGACGTGGCCTACTCCGTCCACGATGTGGAGGACGGGATCGCCGGCGGCCGGATCGATCCCGTCACGCTGCCCGCCCACCTGGACGGTGTGGTGGCCTCCACGCTCGACTGGTACGGCGGGAAGGTCACTGCGGACGAGGTGGGTGCGGCCTTGGAGCGGATCATCGCCTCGCCCGTCTGGCTCGGGGAGTTCGACCGGTCCCGGGCCGGCCTGGCGGGCCTGAAGAACATGACATCTGCACTGATCGGTCGCTTCTGCCGCTCCGCCCACGCCGCCACGCGCGCCGTTGCGGGGGAGGGGCGCCTGGCCCGGTACGCGGCCTCCCTGGTGGTGCCGGAGGAGACGGAGGCGGAGATCCTCGCGCTCAAGGGCCTGGCCGTGCACTTCGTGATGGAACCGCGCGAGCACGAACCGCTCTACCTGTCCCAGCGCACCGTCATCTTCGACCTCGTGGATGCGTTGCTCGAGGCCGGTGCCGCCGAGCTGGAGCTCGAGTTCCAGGACGACTTCGCCGCCGCCGACTCCGAGGACGCCCGGCTCCGCGTGGTGGTGGACCAGGTGGCCTCCCTCACCGACCACTCGGCGCATGCCTGGCACGCCCGGCTCTGTGGGATGTTCTCCACGGTGTACTGAGGCGCGCGCTGCCCGCTGCCCGCTCGTTGTGCGTCCTCCGCACGTCGGCCCCGACGGCGGTCCGCGCCTTCCGTACGAGACGTACGCGTCGTCGTCGCCCCCGACGGCGGTCCGCGCCTTCCGTACGAGACGTACGCGTCGTCGTCGCC
>CAZTOM010000023.1:0-3786 GCA_964615555.1 uncultured Actinomycetaceae bacterium | reverse complement strand
TCGCCCCCGACGGCGGTCCGCGCCTTCCGTACGAGACGTACGCGTCGTCGTCGCCCCCGACGGCGGTCCGCGCCTTCCGTACGAGACGTACGCGTCGTCGTCGCCACCGACGGCGGGCCGCACCCCCAATTGCGGCGTTTGTGCAGGTCAGACGTTTATGTCAGTGGGTCCTACTAGGTTCGAGGGTATGACGGAATGGACCTCGGCGGAGATCGCGGAGCTGGTGGGGGCGCTCGCCTCGCTTGCGCCTGCGAGCGATCAGCCTGAGGCGATTGCGCGTATTCGAGCACTGGAAGAGGTCAAGGCTGCGTGCGCGGCTGCCCAGGCGCGCGAGTCAGCGCGGCTCTACGAGCTGCGTGAGCAGGCCGAGGCGGGCAGCGGGGTTCCCGCCGGCCAGCGGTGTAAGGGGCTTGGATCGGAAATCGCACTGGCTCGGCGGGAGTCGCCCTCGCGGGGCTCCCGGTACCTGGGGTTGGCTCGCGCTCTCGTGGAAGAGCTGCCGCACACCATGGCGGCGATGGAGCGCGGGGAGCTTTCGGAGTGGAGGGCCACTGTGGTGGCCCGCGAGACGGCGTGGCTGAGCGTGGAGGACCGCCAGGCGGTGGACCAGGCGATGTCCCCCCGGCTCTCCCGGCTGAGTGACAAGCGGCTGGCTGCGGAGACGCGGGCACTGGCCCAGAAGCTCGATGCTGAGGGCGCGGTAGCAAATCTGCGGCGTAAGGAGGGTGAGCGGTGCGTCACGCTTCGCCCGGCGCCGGACTCGATGGCGTACCTGACGGCGCTGCTGCCCATGCGGGAGGCGGTGGCGGCCTACGCAACCCTGGTGCGCGATGCCCAGAGTGCGATCGCCTCCGGGCAGGCCGGCGTACCTGGTGGCGGTGAGGGACCGGACAGGGCTGTGCGCACGCATGCGCAGATCATGGCCGACCTCCTGGTGCAACGGCTCACCGGGGCCGCCTCCACGCGGGAGCTGCCCATTGAACTGAGCCTGGTGATGACGGATGCAGCGCTGTTCGGGAAGGACGAGACACCGGCGCACCTGCCGGGCCACGGCCCGGTTCCGGCCGCACTGGCGAGGTGGTGGCTCGCGCCGGAGAGCACGGAATCGGTCTTCCTGCGACGACTGTTCACCCGCCCCGGCACCGGAGAACTGGTGGCAATGGACTCGCGGCGGCGCGTGTTCGATGGCCAGCTCCGGAAGATGATCCTGCTGCGGGATGATGTGTGCCGCACGCCCTACTGCGGTGCCCCTATACGTCACGTGGACCACGGCACGCCGGTCCGCGAGTTGGGGGAGACGTCGTATGAGAACGGCTCGGGCCTGTGCCGGACCTGCAACTTCGTCAAGGATGGGCAGAACTGGACGTACACCGCGGGAGGATCGAGCCTTACGGTCAGCACTCCCACGGGTCTGGTTGAGGAGGCTCCGCCTCCCGTCATTCTGAGTGGGATTGCGCTCGAACCTCGGCGGCGGGAGCCCCGGGAGCCCGGAGTGCTGCGGCGGGCGGCCGGGGAGCCCCGAGCGTTGCAGCGGGAGCCCCGGGAGTATGCGCGTCGGGCGACTGGTGTGAAGCCCGCCCTCCGCTCCACCTGGTGCCAGTTCCAGGCTGGTCCCGAACGCGAATCCCGCCGTCTGGCTGAAGCACTCCTCCGGCGCGGGATGGCGCTGCCCGACTCTGGCGGCGGCACGCGCCGTACCCGCGACCGCGGAACCCGTGACACTCACAAAGACGACGAACCTGGGGCCGGAGACGAACCTGGAGCCTGAGACGATTCCGGCTCCGGCGACGATTCCGGCACCAGAGACATACCCGGGGCCGGAGACGAACCCGGCGCCGGAGACGAACCCGGCGCCGGAACCCCGAACGACGGGTGCGGGATGCCGGCTATCCCCAGCCTGCCCGGCTCGGCCCCGTGCGGTCCGCGGGGGACTTAGGATTCATGCATGGCGCGGATGATCAAGAAGGATGACATCGCCGCCGTTCGCGACCGCGCCCGCATCGATGAGGTGGTCTCCCAGTACGTGACCCTGCGCCCGGCCGGCGTGGGCAGCATGAAGGGCCTGTGCCCCTTCCACGATGAGAAGACGCCCTCCTTCCACGTCCGCCCGCAGCTTGGCCACTGGCACTGCTTCGGCTGCTCCGAGGGTGGGGACGTGATCTCGTTCGTCATGAAGATCGCGTCCCTGCCGTTCGTGGAGGCCGTGGAGATGCTCGCCGATCGCGTGGGCGTCCAACTGCGCTACGACGACGACGGCGCCGGCTTCCAGCGCGGCTCCCGTCCCAGCGGTGAACCCGGGCAGCGGATGCGCCTCATCGAGGCGAACAAGGTGGCCGAGGCGTACTTCCGCGAGAACATGCAGATCCCGGAGGCGATGGTGGGCCGGCGGTTCCTCGCCGAACGGGGCTTCGACGCCGCTGCGGCCGAGCACTTCGGGATCGGCTACGCCCCCAAGGGCTGGGATAACCTCACCAACCACCTGCGCGGCCGGGGCTTCACGGAGAAGGAGCTGACAGCATCGGGCCTGGTCTCTCCCGGGCAGCGCGGCGTCTACGATCGCTTCCGCGGCCGCCTGATCTGGCCGATCCGAGACCTCTCGGGGGCCACTGTGGGCTTCGGTGCCCGCCACCTCCACGAGGATGACAACGGCCCCAAGTACCTCAACACCCCCGAGACGGCGTTGTACAAGAAGTCGCAGGTGCTCTACGGCGTGGACCTCGCCCGCAAACCGATCGCGCTCAAGCGCCAGGTGGTGGTGGTGGAGGGCTACACGGACGTGATGGCCATGCACCTGGCGGGCATTGACACCGCGATCGCGAGCTGCGGGACGGCGTTCGGTGTGGAGCACATCGGCGTGGTGCGCCGCCTCCTGGGGGACGTGGCCGGAGGGACGGCCGGCCTCTCCTTCTCCAGCCAGGTCACCCGCGGCGGGGAGGTCATCTTCACCTTCGACGGCGATGCCGCCGGGCAGAAGGCCGCCCTCAAGGCCTTTGATGAGGACCAGCGCTTCGCCGTCCAGACCTTCGTGGCGGTGGCCAGGGACGGCCTGGACCCCTGCGACCTCCGCCTCCAGCGCGGCGACGGCGCCCTCGTGGAACTGGTGGAATCGCGCGAGCCACTCTTCGAGTTCGCAATCCGCACAGCCCTGGACGCCCAGGACCTCTCGACGGCGGAGGGCCGGGTGGCCGGACTGCGCTCGGCTGCCCCCGTGGTCGCCGGGATCCGGGACCGTGCGCTGCGCGCCGAGTACTCACGTACCCTCGCCGGCTGGCTCGGGATGGACGAGGAGACGGTCCGCCGCGAGGTGGGAAACTCCGAGCGCCGCGGCGGCCCCGGCGGCGGGGGTTCCGGCCGGGGCCCCGACGGCGGGCGCGAGTCGCGCTGGGGGAGCGATGGCGGGCGCAGCGGCCCGGGAGACTGGGGTGGCCCGTACGGACGGGGCGGCGAGGTGCCGGGCCGAGGAGCGCCGTCGGGGGGCCGGGCCGATCCGGTGGAGACGGTGGAGCGGCAGGCCCTGGAGGTGGCGCTCCAACTGCCGGCGATCGCGGAGGACTCCGGGTTCGACTCACTCCCGATCTCCACGTTCCTGGTCCCGGTCCACCGGGCGGTTCACGAGGCGATCCTCGCGGCCGGCGGATGTGGCGCCGTTGGCAATGACCCGGTGGGCTGGCTCGAGGAGGTCCGGGAGGGCGCCGCGGACGAGGTGGCGGCCCACATCTCGGGGCTCGCGGTGGCCCCGCTCCCGGCCGACACCGAGGACGAACTCACGGGCTACGCGAGCGGCAT
>CAZTOM010000022.1:2660-16384 GCA_964615555.1 uncultured Actinomycetaceae bacterium | reverse complement strand
GACTCGCCCTTGGTGCGGCGCAGCACGGCGCGGATGCGGGCCACCACCTCCTCGAGTGAGAAGGGCTTGGTGACGTAGTCGTCGCCGCCGACGGTCAGGCCCTTGACCTTGTCCTGCGTGTCATCCCGGGCGGTCAGGAACACCACCGGGACGGGACCGGCCACGGCGCGGATGCGGCGCAGCGTGGTGTAGCCGTCCATGTCCGGCATCATCACGTCCAGCACCACCAGGTCCGGGCGGCGGGCACCCACCTTCTTGATCGCATCGTTCCCGCCGGAGGCGGACTCCACATCGAAACCGGCGAAGCGGAGCGAGGTGGCCAGCAGTTCGCGGATGTTCGGTTCGTCATCCACCACGAGCAGGCGTGCTTCCGGTTCTGCGTCCCTCATGGTGTCCCAGTCTGGTCCGCAACGCTGGGAGCCGCCTGTGAAT
Organism: uncultured Actinomycetaceae bacterium; assembly: GCA_964615555.1. Classification (GTDB taxonomy): domain Bacteria; phylum Actinomycetota; class Actinomycetes; order Actinomycetales; family Actinomycetaceae; genus JAAZBW01. Next base: position 15,952 of record CAZTOM010000022.1, on the reverse strand, counting down.
GCGCGGCGCGTGGGGTGCCCGCACCGCCGAGCGGGGGCACGGCCGGCTAGAGGTAGAGGGTGGGATCGAACTCGTTCAGCGGGATGATCCGGATGCGGGGGAGCGGGGTGGTGAAGGCCCCGATGTCCGTCTCCAGATCGTGGACCTCGAGCCCGCGCTCCGTGAACTCGGAGAGCTTGGAGTTCAGGAACTCCCGGAAGCACAGCATCCCCACGCGGCGGCCCTTGTGGAGCAGGGAGGAGACCTGGGGGATGAAGTCCCCATCGTGGGAGGCGAGCATTACGTCGCCCGCCGGGCGGGCGGCGATGGCCTCGAGGGTGCGCTGGATTCCCACGTCCACCACCTTCTCGTCCCCCTCCGAGGCGAGCGGGATGGGGCGGTAGCCCATCGCGATGAGGGCCTGGACGAAGCTCATGGGCATCTGGCCGGAGGAGGCGTTGAGGAAGAAGAGCCCGCGGGCCTCCTCCCCGCTCCGCTCGGCCGCGTAGGAGAGGATGCGGTCCCAGCGGGGCCGCTCTTCAGGGTTGGGCCGCCGGCCCAGCACGCTCATGCCGAGGGTGGCGTCGATGTTCTCGCCGTCCACGAGGACGTAGGTCGGTGCGCTGCTCACACCCCCAGCCTACGGCCACGTGGGCGCGCCGCCGGGGACGTTGCGTCCGCTCAGGTCCGCCTGCCGGGGCGACCCCGCCCCCCGGGTGCGGCAGGGCAGCACGGGAGGGGCCCGGCCACAGCGCCACTGCTGGCGTCAGGCCGGGCCCCTCGGTGCGTGCCGGCTCAGGGCCGGCGCGGGATCAGGGGATCACCACTGGTTCTCGTGGCGCTCCTCCTGGTGCTCCTGGTTCTCCTGGCCCTCCTGCCAGTCCTGGTTCTCGCCGCCCTCGATCTGGGCCGGCTCGCCGCCGCCGGAGAGCTCGAGGAGGCGTGCCTCAACCTCGGCCTCCATGCCGTAGTCGCGCAGCTCGTCGAACTGGGCCTCGAGCGAGGTGGCCGCGATCTCGGCCTGACCCTGCACGCGGGCCTCCTCGCGGCGGACCTGCTCCTCGAAGCGGCCGATCTCCGTGGTGGGGTCCAGCACGTTGATGGAGGAGATGGCGGCCTGGACGGTGCCCTGGGCCTGGGCGGACTTGGCGCGGGCCACGAGCTCGTCGCGCTTGTTCTTCAGGTCCGAGAGGCGCTCGCGCATCTGGGTGAGGCCATTCTTGAGCTTGTCCACCACCTCGTTCTGCGCATTCAGCATGGGCTCGGCGGCCTTCGCCTCCTTCTCGGCGGAGAGCTGCTTGGTGACCGCGATGCGGGCCAGGTTGTGGAAGCGCTCGGCGTCCTCGCCCTTGCCCTGCTCCTCGAGGCGCTTGGCCTGCTGGAGGGCGGCCTGGGCCTTGCTGCCCCAGTCCTTGGCGTCTGCCAGGTCCTCGTTGTAGTCGCGCTCGGCAAGGCGCAGGTTGCCGATGGTCACCGCCACGGCCTCCTCGGCCTCAGCGATCGAGGATGTGTAATCGCGAACCAGCTGGTCCAGCATCTTCTGCGGGTCCTCGGCGCGATCCAGGAGGGCGTTGATGTTCGCCCGGGTCAGCTGGGCGATACGCCCCAGGATCGACTGCTTCTCGGCCATGTTTGTCCTTTCGGTTTACCTTGCACTCAATTGTTTATCAGGTCACGGCATCCGGCGCGCGGTGTGCGGCCGGTGTACTTGTCAGAATCGACCGCCTCCGCTGCTGCGGCCACCGCCGCTGCGCCCCCCACCGAGGCCGCCGCCGAAGCTGCCGCCGAAGGATCCACGGGAACTGGGCCGCGAGCTTCCCCAGGAGCCGCCGCCGCTGCCCCAGAGGCCACCCCCGCCGCCACCCCACGAGCCGCCGCCGCGCCGGCCGCGGCTGCGGGGGGAGGGGTCCAGCATGTCGGAGAGGATGCCACCGAGGATGAGGGAGCCCACGTCGATACCGCCGCCTCCGCCGCCTCCGCGGGTGGAGTTCTTCCAGGGGAAGTCGTCGCGCTGCTGCTCGGCCACGCGGATGGCGTCGCTGGCGAGCTTCCCGGCCTGGTTGAGGGCGGCAAGTGCGCGCTCAGGGTCCGTGCTACGCAGCGACTCGGCATCCGCGAGGTAGCGGGCCGCCTCGGAGGCGAGTGTGCGCGGGCGGGTGTCCATGGCGCCGCGGTTCGCGGTCACGAGCGCGTCCGCCCGGGCCACCCGGTGCCGTACGGCATCCACCTGCTGGTCGAACAGGCCCTGGGTGCGCGAGACCACCTCGGCGCGCTGCCGGTAGCCCTCGAGCACCTTGTCCAGGCGGGCCTCGGCGGTGCCGAGCTGCTGCAGTGCCGCGAGCGGGTCGCCGCCCTCCTGGGCGCTGATCCCGGACTCGATCGCGAGCTGGGCGGCGTCGCGGGCTGCCACCACGTTCTGGTCCGATGGCGCGAGCCGGTTGGCGTCCCGCACGTCCGCGGTGATCGACTCCAGTGCGGCCTCCAGCTTGGGGCCAGCCTCCTTGAGGGCCGTGTTGGCGCCGTTGACCTCGTCCAGCAGCTTCGCCGCGGAGTCGATGGCCTGCTCGGCGATCCGGGCGTTCACCACGGCCGAGGAGCGGTCCTCCGCCGCGAGGCGCTCCTGCCCGGCCGTGATGGCCTGGCGGGCGGAGTGGAGGAGCGATTCCGCCTGGTCCGGGTTCTCGGAGACCGAGGCGAGTGCGGAGGGCGTGTACTGGCCGGAGAGGGAGGCCACCACGGAGCGGGCGCCCTCCACGCGGGCGGCCACCTCGTCCGCACGGGTGCCCATCTGCTCGAGCACCTCACCGGCGCGGGACTCCATGGCGCGCAGCTCGTCGAAGGACTTCTTCTCCGCCATGAGGGCCTGGTGGACCTTCTCGGAGATGTTGATGATCGTCAGGTAGTACTTCCGCTTCTCCGCGTCCGTGTCCGGGACGGTGTCATCCAGCTTCTTCTGCGCCTCGAACGCCGCCGTGGCGTCCTTCTTCGCCTGGGCGAGGGTGCGGGAGTAGCTCTCCGTGGCCTGGAGTCCGAACTGGGCCTGGGCGAAGCCGAGTTCCTGCTCGGAGGAGCGCAGCTCGTTGTCCACCTGCACCAGGGCCGCCCCGGCGCGCTTGGAGAGCTCGGGGAGCGGGAGCTGCTCGAGCTTGCTGCCGCTCACCTTCTCCGGGTGCTTGGACCTGCGTCCGCGTATCAGGAAGTAGGCCACCGCCGCGACTCCGGCGGTGATCGCCAGGATGAGCCCGAAGTTGACCGGCTGTGCGGCCCCGCCCGGTGCGCCGGGCGGGGGATTCGGATCCACCAGGTGGGACTCGATCGCCTGCGCGTAGCTGATGGGGGCCTGCGCCCAGTCGTCGCGGGCGAGGTCGCGCTCGCCGCTGGTGACGAACAGCTCCTCCGCATCCCCCTGGGTCAGGGCGGAGTCGTTGTCCGTGGAGATGGACCACATGCGGTCCTCCACCGCCACGGTGAGGAGCACGTCGTTGCGCCCCATCCCGGACAGCTCGGCCGTGTCGCCGGCCCAGTCCGCGGGAGAACTGCCGGTGTAGGTGTCCACGTAGACCACGAACAGGTCGATGGAGGCGTTCTCGCCGAGTGAGTCGATCGCAGTCGTGATCTCGGTGACCTCACCGCGGGTCAGGACGCCCGCGAGGTCCGAGACGCGCCCGTTCACCATGAACGGGTCCTCCACCGGCCGGATGGCGCCGGCCACCGCGGGGCCTCCCGCGAGACCTCCCAGCAGGAACAGCATCGTTGCCGCAGCGGCGCGCATTGTTCTCTTCACACCTGAATCTTCTTCTGGATCGGGGCCCCACGCAACGCAATGACCGCTGAACCGGCGGATTCGCTGGCAGCGGAGAGCCACCGAGCGCACGTCACTCCGCCACCACCCCACCCGCGCCCGCCGCGTGACCGGGCCACCACCCCACCCGCGCCCGGATAGACTTGGGCGCGAGCGGCACCCTCGCCGCCCCCACAGACCAGGAAGGCTGCCAGCAGTGCCGAACGGCAGGATCAAGTTCTTCGATGCAGAGAAGGGCTTCGGCTTCATCGCCGGCGAGGACGGGCAGGAGGTGTACGTCCACATCTCCGCACTGCCCGCGGGCTCCCCGGCGCCGAAGCCGGGCACCCGCGTGGAGTATTCGGTGGCGGACGGCCGCCGCGGCCCCCAGGCGCTCGCGGTGACGTTCCCGGAGGCCCCCCACTCGATCGCGCGCGCCCACCGGCGCCCGGCCGAGGAGATGGTCCCCATCGTGGAGGACCTCATCCGCGAGCTGGACAAGGCCTCCGGACGGCTCCGGCACGGCCACTACCCGGACAACGGAAGGACGATCGCCAAGGTGCTCCGCGTGGTCGCGGAGAGCTTCGAGGCGTAGTACATGGCCACTGACACAATCCTTGAGAAGGCAGTAGACCAGGCCCGCGAGGCCGCCACCGAGCTCACCGAGCACGGGGTGGGCGACCACCTCGGGTTCTACCTCGAGGGCGAGCGCGTGGGCACCCACCGCTTCGCCGCGCAGGAGCCGGGCTACGTGGGCTGGCACTGGGCCGTCACCATGGCCCGCCCGCCGCGCGCCCGCAAGGCCACCATCTCCGAGGTGGAGCTGCTGCCCGGCCAGCAGGCCCTCCTCGCCCCCGAGTGGCTCCCGTGGGCCGAGCGCCTGCGCCCGGGCGACCTCAAGGCGGGGGACACCCTCCCCTACCAGGCGGACGACCACCGCCTGGACCAGGGCTACGAGCAGACCGACGACGTGGAGGCCGATCGCGTGGCCATCTACGAGCTCGGGCTCGGCCGCGCCCGCGTGCTGTCCATGGACGGCCGTGCGGAGGCGTTCACCCGTTGGTACGAGGGCGAGGGCGGCCCGAACGCCGAGGTGGCCAAGAAGGCGAGCGCCACCTGCTCCACCTGCGGCTTCTTCATGAAGATGTCCGGCGCGGCCCGCCGCATCTTCGGTGTGTGCGCGAACGAGTGGAGCCCCTCCGATGGCCGCGTGGTCTCCCTGGACCACGGCTGCGGCGCCCACTCCGAGACGGACGTGCGCGGCCGCCGCGGCGACTGGCGCCAGTCCACCCCCGTCATCGACGAGGGCGAGATGGAGGTCATCCAGATGGGCGAGATCCGCCCCAAGGTGATCGACGACGCCCCCGCACCCTCCAGCGAGGACGCACCCTCCGCCGTCGCCAGTGACGACGACGCCTCCGCACCTTCCAGCGAGGACGCGCCACCCGCCGTCGGAAGCGACGAGGACTCGGGTGGCCCCGCGGCTGACACCCCATCCAGCGACGGCGACGATCGCAACGACTGAGCAGCCCGGGAGCCCGAACGGCCCACTGTTCCCGCTCCGCACGGTGGTGGTGGGCACGTTCGTGCCCACGGTGCTGTTCGAGACGGGAGTGGGTGCGCTCCTGCCCATCATCGCGGCCACCGCGACAAGCCTCGGGGCCTCCCTCGAACTCGCCGGATTCGTGCTCGCGCTGATTCCTGTGGGCCAACTCCTCCTGGACGTGCCCGCAGGAATCGTGGCGGCACGATTCGGGGACCGCCGGGCGATGTTCTGGGCCGGTCTGTTCGCGGCGGCGGCGTGCGTGGCGGCCGCACTCGCCCCCTCCCTGCTGGTGTTCGCGCTCTCGATCCTCGCGATCGGCGGCGCCTCCTCCGTGTACTTCCTCGCCCGACAGTCCTACCTCACGGAGATCACCCACCCCCTGCGCCGCGCCCGCGTGCTGTCCACCTCCGGGGGTGTGCACCGGATCGGCCTGTTCCTCGGCCCCTTCCTGGGGGCCGGGATCATCGGAGTGTGGGGCCTTGCGGCCGTCTACTGGGCGGCCGGCATCCTCGCGCTCACCTCCGTGCTGGTGATCGCCCTCGCAGGTCCCGACGGCGTCACCCGCGCGAGCCCTGCGCGGCCGGTTGGTGGGAACGTGCGTCCCGTCTCGATCGTTCGAGTGTTTCGGGAGCATCGGCGGGTGCTCGCAACCCTCGGCATGACGGTGCTCCTGGTGGGCGCCGTACGGGGAGCGCGGACCACGGTGCTGCCCCTGTGGGCGGAGCACATCGGGATCGATCCGGCGGTGACCTCCGTGGTGTTCGGAGTGGCCGCGGCGGTGGACGCGCTGCTGTTCTATCCGGCCGGATGGGTGATGGACCGCTACGGCCGCCTCGCTGTTGGTGTTCCGGCGATGATCGGGATGGGGGTGGGTCTCCTGATCCTGCCGTTCATGGGATCGCTCGCGGGGATCACGGTGGCGGCGATCGTGCTCGGGCTCGGAAACGGTATGAGCTCCGGGATCCTGATGACGCTCGGCGCGGACGTGGCACCGCCTGAGGCACGCAGCCAGTTCCTGGCGCTGTGGCGGGTGCTCTCGGACCTCGGGATGGTGAGCGGACCGCTCGTGCTCTCGCTCGCGGCGGCCCTCGGGTCACTCGCGGCGGGTGTGTGGGTCATGGCCGGGTCCTCGGTGGCATCGGTGGCGGCGCAGTTGCGGTGGGTCCCCCAGCACACGGTGCATGCCTCGAACCGGACTCGGCGAGCGGCCGGCCTCATCGAGTGAGACCGGCCGCTGGTGGAGTGGCGGAGGTGGCTCAGGAGAGCGCCGGAGCGTGTTCGCTGACTGCTGGTTCGGCGGGTTGTTCTGGAGTGATCCCAGCGTTGAGAAGTGCCTCGTGGTAGCCGGGGTGGTCCGTGTAGAGCTCCTCGCGCAACGGGTTCAGGCGCTTGGTCCGGATGGTGCGCACCTGGTAGACGAGCACGGCCATGTTCACCGCGATCGAGAGGGCGGAGACCACAAAGAGGGCCGCGGTGCTGCGGGAGGTCTCCACACGGAACATCGAGGTCGAGACGAACGAGGGCACCGCCATTGTGAACATCATCCACAGGGCGAGCGTGGAGGCGCGGTGTTGCAGCCATGCACCCTTCTTGATGAAGAACGCGGGAATGGTGCAGGAGATGAGGAGCGCCGCACCAGCGTAGAAGGAGTGGTCCCCCACGCAGTTGTACACGTAGGCGAAGTTCCAGATGTCATAGGCGATGATCCAGAACCACAGCATGTCCGGCCACACCATGTCCTGGGAGGAGTCACGGGAGATCACGATCCCCATCCACCCGCAGATGGTGATGAGGTTGATAAGGCCCGCGATCCCGTTCATGTAGTTCCACGGGCCGGAGATCATGTAGACGCCGTCCACGATTCCATTTGCGCCCATGGCCCCCACCTGGAAGTCGCGGATACAGGCCTCGAGGATGTTGATCGCGAGGATCGCCGGCGGGAACATCAGGGCCCACCTGTTGCGCTGCAGCGCTGGGATGTAACGGATGGCCATGAAGCCGAGAACGCCTGCGAGGGCGGAGTAGACCTTCACCCAGTGGAACCAGGTTCCGGTAGAGGAACCGGCACCTGCGGTGGACGGCCACACGAAGATGGTGAGCACGATCGGGAGGACCACGAAGATCGCGATCGCGGCGGACTTCCAGCGGCGTGTGATCTCGTTGAACCCGATGAGGGCTCCGAGGACCAGGAGGAATGCAAGCCACGAGTACCAGGGGATCGAGGCATACAGGAACATGAGGGGCAACTCCTTCGTTTGTTGGCGTTGGTACGATGCTAGAAATGGCGTGATTCCAGCGAAATAGACAGATCTGCGGATGTGTCGGGGGGAGCGGATTCGCCACCCCCTTCGGTGGCGAGACGGACGCCTCGGTGATGAGGGCGGCACTTTCGTGGGATCCCGGCGGTGAGGAGGAAGCAGTGGCGGCTCACCGGCCAACCCCAGCGGCGAAACTCGCACTCGTCTCTGCCTTCAAGGACGCGCTTCGCACAACGCGGCTGTCAAAAGTGACTGTCACCGGACTCGCAGCCGCCGCCGGCGTGAACCGGCAGACCTTCTACACCCACTTCATTGACGTGTACGACCTCGCGGCATGGGTGTTCACTGCGGACGTGGCGGACCACATCATGGCGCACGCCTCCTACGACGCGTGGGCAGACGGATTCGTGGCCTTGCTCGCCTACATGCAGGACCACCGGGACCAGGTGTACGCGGTGACGAGGTCTCTCCGGTATGAGGAACTCGAGCGATTCTTCTACCGAGAGCTGCGGGAGATGATGCGGGTCATCGTTGCTGAACTCGGTGAGGGCATCGATGTGTCAGAGGCCGACCGCAGTTTCGTGGTCGATCACTACACGCTCACCGTGCTCGGCCACCTGTTGCACTGGCTGGCCTTTGACATGAGGGAGGATCCCTACCTCCTCGTGGAGAAGCTCGAGTTCATCCTCCACGGGGGTGTACGGGAGTCGTTGGAACGCTTCGCCGCCCGAAGTGGCGCGCGCGAGGGCCGAGGCGTGCAGGATGCTCGTGGGTCTCTCGGGAGCGCCGTTACCGACTGACGTGGCGGCGGCGGTCGGTGTACAGGGCCCAGGCGAGCGCCACCACACCGAGACCCGCACCCACGATTGCGATGTCTCGCGCAAGGTCACCGAAATCCAGCACCAGCACGAGCACCAGGCCGATCAGCCAGAGCGCCAGCCCCGAGAGCGCGATCGGGGTCATGCGCACCCGCGCTGCTGGCATGGGGACGGCATCCGGGGCCACCCCGGGTAGGTGCTCCTCGGGAGCCTCAGACGCACCGGTGGCCGCGGGCGCCACGCGCGGATTCGTCCCGGCGAGACCCTCACCTGCGACAGTCCCTGCGGCAGCCTCGCCCGCGCCAGTCGCTGCGGCAGCCCCACCCGCGCCCGCAACCGCGGAACCCGCGTCAGGGTTCGGCGAGCCGGCGGACGGGAGGCGGGAGGCGTCGTCGGGAATGGACACGCACCCATCATCTCACCCGTGGGCAACACAACACCTTCACAATTCGTGCGCCAAACCTGCGCGGGTGCACAATAGGCGCGTGACTACCCCCTCCAGCGCTACGCGCACCCCTCAGAAGACTCCTGCCGGGGCCTCCTGGCTCGAGCAGACGTTCAGGATCACGGAGCGCGGCTCCAACATCTCCCGTGAGATCCGCGGTGGATTCGTGACCTTCTTCGCCATGGCGTACATCCTCGTGGTGAACGCGGCGATCCTCGGCCTCGTGGCGCCCGAGGGCGTCTCCGGCACCGCCATCGCCGCCGGCACCGCGCTCGTGGCCGGCGTGATGTCCATCCTCATGGGCGTGGTGGCCAACTTCCCGCTCGCACTCGCGGCCGGCATGGGCCTCAACGCCATGGTGACCTTCACCCTGGTGATGGGCATGGGCCTCACCTACGGCGAGGCCATGGGCCTCATCTTCTGGGAGGGCGTGATCATCACCGTGCTGGTGATGACCGGCTTCCGCGAGGCCGTGTTCAAGGCGGTGCCCACCCAGCTCAAGGTGGCCATCTCCGTGGGAATCGGCCTCTTCATCGCCTTCATCGGTCTCATTAACGCGGGCATCATCCGCCCCGGCGGCACCCCCGTGCAGCTCGGCATCAACGGCTCGCTGGACGGCTGGCCCGCCTTCGTGTTCGTGTTCGGCCTCCTGCTCACCATCGTGCTCTACGTGCGCAAGGTCAACGGCGCGGTGCTGATCGGCATCCTCGCCTCCACCGTGCTCGCCGTGATCATCGAGATGGTCTCCCCGCTCGGCCAGCTCTCCGAGGAGAACCCCACCGGCTGGGGCCTCAACACCCCCGCCGTGGAGGGCGCACCCATCGCGCTCCCGGACCTGTCCACCTTCGGGCAGATCGACTTCTTCGGCGCGTTCGTGAACGCCCCGGTGGTCTCCGTGGTGCTGGTGATCTTCTCGCTCCTGCTCGCCGACTTCTTCGACACCATGGGCACCATGGTGGCGATCGGCGCCGAGGCGGAGCTCCTGGACGAGGACGGCAACCCGCCGAACTCCCGCAACATCCTCCTGATCGACTCGCTCGGAGCCGTGTTCGGCGGCCTCGGTGGCGTCTCCTCGAACACCTCCTACGTGGAGTCCTCCGCGGGTGTGGGCGAGGGTGCACGCACCGGCCTCGCCGCCGTGGTGACCGGCATCCTGTTCCTGCTCTCCATGTTCATCGCCCCCGTGGTGGAGATCGTCCCCGCGGAGGCGGCGTCCACGGCGCTCGTGTTCGTGGGCTTCCTCATGATGACCCAGGTGACGGGCATCGACTGGAAGGACCCGGAGAACGCGATCCCCGCCTACGCCACGATCGCCCTCATGCCCTTCGCCTACTCCATCACCGTGGGAATCGGCGTGGGCTTCATTGTGTGGTGGGTCATCAAGCTCGCCCGCGGCAAGATCGCCGAGATCCACCCGCTGATGTGGGTCTCCTCGATCCTGTTCGTGGTGTACTTCACGCTCGGCCCGATCATGCGGCTGCTCGGCTAGCTCGCGCGGTTCGCGCGCATCTCGTACAGCGCCCCGGGGCGGTTCCTCACGGACCACCCGGGGCGCTGTGCTGTGGGGCGGTGCTTCGCAGGCCGGCGGTACTTCGCAGTGGGGCAACGCTCCACGGTGTGCGGGGCTCCACGGTGTGCGGGGCTCCACAGTGCGGCGTCCGCTGGCCCGCACCGCCCCCACCAGCGCGGACCAAACCACGGGGGACTAGACTGGTCCTCGCAACCACGCCCCCGTCCCAGCTGGAGAGCTGGGGGCGCGCGCTTCGCCGGGCCACCCGCAGGACGATCCACGCGGACCAACCGTCCACGTAACCGCCCCACGCGGTCCATCTACGAGGACCCTCCGCCCGGACCGTCCCACAGGACGTTCCCTCTGGAGGAACCCAGGCCCGAGCACCCGCGCAGCCCGGAGAACTCACGCCTGTGAACCGCACCTTTGCCTCCCTTGCCTACCCGAACTACAAGAAGTGGTTCATCGGGGCGATCATCGCCAACATCGGCACGTGGATGCAGCGCATTGCGCAGACCTGGGTGGTCCTGGCCGAGCTCTCCGAGGACTCCGGCGTGGCCGTGGGCACCGTGGTGGCCCTCCAGTTCCTCCCCACCCTCCTCCTGACCCCCGTTGGCGGGCTGCTCGCGGACCGGGTGGAGAAGAAGAAGCTGCTCATCTCCACCCAACTGGGCCTCGCCCTGTCCTCCCTCAGCCTCGGCGCCATCGTGCTCTCCGGCAACGCCGAGCTGTGGCACGTCTACATCTTCGCGCTCGTGCTCGGCACGCTCGCGGCCCTCGACCAGCCGGTGCGGATGACGTTCGTCTCCGAGCTGGTGCCGCCCACCTCGCTCGCGAACGCGGTGGGCCTGAACGCCACGTCCTTCAACGGCGCCCGGCTGATCGGCCCGGCGGTGGCGGGCTTCCTGATCGCCGCCGTGGGCTCCGGCTGGGTGTTCATCATCACCGGCATCGCCTTCGCGGGCCCCATCACCGCCATGTTCCTCATGAAGGAGGAGGACATGTACGCCGGTGCCCGGGCCGCCCGGAAGGACCGGGGCCTGGGCGTGGCCGTGCGCTACGTGCGCGAGCACGCGGACATCGCGGTGATCATCTCCGTGATGGCCGTGGTGGGCGCGTTCGGCCTGAACTTCCAGCTCTTCATCTCCACCATGGCCCGCGACGCCTTCGACCGTGGGCCGGAGGACTTCGGCATCCTCAACACCCTGATGGGCCTCGGCTCACTCGCCGGCGCCCTCATGGCGGCCCGCCGCACACGCCCGCGCACCCGGCTGGTGGTGGGCGCCGCCGCAGCCTTCGGCGCGCTCACGCTCGCCTCCGCGTTCATGCCCAGCTACGAGCTCTACGGCGCGATGGGCATCCTGGTGGGATTCTTCGCCACCACCACCATGAACTCCGCCAACTCCACCATCCAGCTCGCCTCCTCCCCGGAGGTCCGCGGCCGGGTCATGAGCCTCTACCTCATGGTCTTCCTGGGCTCCACGCCCGTCTTCTCCCCGTTCCTGGGCTGGATCGCGGAGACCTACGGCGCCCGCACCGCGGTGGCGATGGGTGGCGGGTTCACGCTCGTCGCGGCCCTCGCGGCGATGCTGTGGGCCTGGCGACGCCTGGGCATCCGCCTCGAGTACCGCCTGCGCCCGCGCCCCACGGTGCACGTGATCAACCCCGTGGACCACGCGGCCGCCACCGCCACGGCCGGCGAGCTGATCGACCAGTCCCAGGTGGATGACGCCACCGAGATCGCCCGAAAGGCCGATCCGCAGCGCCGCCGCTCCCGTGCCCCCTTCAGGCGGCGCCGACCACGTAGTCGATCGCCCGAGTAAGCAGCTCCACGTCCGCGGGCTCGCGTGCCGGGAAGGTCGCGATCCGCAACTGGTTGCGCCCGAGCTTCCGGTACGCGAACGTGTCCACGATCCCGTTCTCCCGCAGCGCCGCGTTCACCGCCTCCGCCTCCACGCCCTTCAGGTCCACCGTCGCCACCACGGGGGAGCGCAGCCCCGGATCGGCCACGAACGGCCGCGCGAACCCGGAGCCCTCCGCCCAGCGGTAGACGATCCCGGAGGACTCCCGCGCCCGCGCCGCCGCCCACGAGAGCCCGCCGGCCCCGAGCACCCACTCGAGGTGCGCGTCCAGCATCTCGAGCGTGGCGATCGCCGGGGTGTTGAGCGTCTGGTCCGCCCGCGAGTTGTCCAGGGCCACCTTGAGGGAGAGGAACTCCGGGATCCACCGCTTGGACACCGCCACCTCCTCGATCCGCTCCACCGCCGCCGGGGAGACCGCCGCGAACCACAGCCCCCCGTCCGAGCCCAGGTTCTTCTGCGGCGCGAAGTAGTACACGTCCACCGCGGCCAGGTCCACGTCCACCCCTCCTGCGGCAGACGTTCCGTCGACGACGACCAGCCCGCCGCCGTCGTCGACCCGCCTGAGGGGGGCGAGCACTCCCGTCGAGGTCTCGTTGTGGGGCCATGCGTACGTGTCCACGCCTGCCGCCGGGGCCGGGAGGGCGCACGAGCCGGGTTCGGCCCGGGTGATGAGCGAGGGCGCGAGGAAGGGGGCGGAGTCCGTGGCGCGGGCGAACTTCTCCCCGAACTCGCCGAACGCCCCGTGGGCGGCGCGCTCCCGTACGAGCGAGAACGTGGCGGCGTCCCAGAACGCCGTGGAGCCGCCGTTGCCGAGCAGGATCTCGTAGCCGTCCGGAGCGCCCAGCAGGGTGGCCAGGCGCTCGCGGACCGATCCCACGAGCCTGCGGACGGGGGCCTGGCGGTGCGAGGTGCCGATCGTGGTGGAGGCGGCCAGGCGGGCGATCGACTCCGGACGCACGAGCGCGGGACCGGAACCGAATCGGCCGTCGGCGGGAAGGAGTTCGGCGGGGATGCGCATGCCCCGAGTCTCCCACCTGGCGCAGGCAGCGGGAGGGGGCGTTCGGTGGGCGGGCGAGGGGCGCCGTCGGGAGGG
>CAZTOM010000022.1:0-2560 GCA_964615555.1 uncultured Actinomycetaceae bacterium | reverse complement strand
CGCAGGCAGCGGGAGGGGGCGTTCGGTGGGCGGGCGAGGGGCGCCGTCGGGAGGGGGAGGATGGGTTCTGACACGCGGGGCTGTGGAAAGTTTCCAGAGGCTCGGGGAGGGCACTTTACCTGCGGAATCGCGGGATTCCGCGGCTCCCACCTGCCCCCTTTACCGGGCCTTTGCCGAGGGGGTCTGGGAGGTGTCTCACAATCGTGACCGAAACGTGACAATTGCTCCGCGGCGGGGGTAATCTCGCTCTTGCATCCAAACCCTCCGTTGGGTGCCTCTCGGAACAACGCCGAATCCTGTCTGTGTTCCGGGAGACCACAATCCGCTGACAGGAGCGGGGGAACCACAATCGGGCGGCAACGCCCTTGGGGTCAAGGTCCCGAGAGGGGCCCGGGCACTCTCCGCCCGAACCCGACAGCTCACCCCGTAGGCACAGGAGAAAATCTGTGACCGCAAACCCCCGGTACCGCGCAGAGCGCCGTAGCACAGTCGGCGTCGCCGCGACCACGGCCACCAAGGGCCTGATGCTGGCAGCATCCTCGGGCATTGTCCTGACGATGGTCGCCACCTCGGCCACGGCCGCCCCCCAGACCGACGCCTCCGGCCGCCCCCAGGCGGGCGAGGCCATCATCTCCGACGCGGCGCGCGAGGCGCTCGCAACCTCCCCCGCAGTGGCCGTAGCCGCGGACGCGGCGTGGCCGATCCAGGACATCGTGGCCGGCGCAACCGCCGAGGCCGCCCCTGAGGTTGAGGAAGAGGCAGCTCCCGAGGCCGAGGAGGCCGCTCCCGAGGCCCGCGGCCCGGAGACCTCCTCGCGCGACAACGCCCGTGAGGCGATCGCCGAGACCCCCGCCGCAGCCCCCGCGCAGATCAACGTGCAGGCCCTCTCCGAGCGCGGGCACGTGACCCAGTCGCTGAACGTCCGCTCGGGCCCCGGCACCGGCCACGGCCGCATCGGCGGCGTGGAGCCCTACCGCACCCTCGAGATCACCGGCAAGGCCGACGGCTGGTACCGGATCTCCCACAACGGTGGCCACGGCTGGATCTCCGGCGCGTACACCCGCCTCGGTGCGGCCCCGGAGCGCCCGGCAGCCCCCGCCCCCGCGGCCAGCTCCTCCAGCTCGTCCGGCTCCACCGCGAGCAGCGGCGGCAGCTCCAGCTTCGGCAACTCCGTGGTGGCGATCGCCCGCCAGTACATCGGCACCCCGTACGTGTACGGCGGCTCCACCCCCGCGGGCTTCGACTGCTCCGGCTTCACCCAGTACGTGTACGCGAAGATGGGCGTCTCCATCCCGCGTTCCTCCGGCGCCCAGTACGGCGTGGGCCGTCAGGTCTCCGCCTCCGAGGCCCGCCCCGGCGACCTCGTGTGGTGGCCCGGCCACGTGGGCATCTACACCGGCAACGGCAACCACATCGCCGCGCGTAACCCGGGTACCCCGCTCACGGAGGGCCCGATGTACATGTCGGGTGGCACCTTCTTCCGCCTCGGCTGAGTCCCGAGTCAGCACGCGAACTCCGCCAGGTGATCCTGGCGGGGTTCGCTGCTGTTGAGGGGAAGGTGACCGGAGGGCGCGCTGGGTCCCGGTTGCCCGGGCGGGCTGGGTGCCGGTTGCCCGGATGGGCGCGGGCCCGCCACCCGGCTGGGCGCGAGTCGGTTACCGTGCGGGCCGGGGGCCTGGGTGCCGGTTCCCAGGTGGGCTGTTGCTGATTTCCGTCGGAATTCCGGCCGTGCGGGCCCGTGGCGGGCGTCACGGTGACACTATGGTGGGAACAAGCGCAATGGAAGGTAAGGCGATGACGCAGCAACCGGTGATTCTTGTTGGCGTTGACGGGAGTGACGCGGGCATGGGTGCCGTCGACTGGGCTGCGGCTGCGGCACGCACCCACGGCTGGGCGATCCACCTCGTGTGTGCGTACTCGCTGCCCTCGTTCGCCGCCTCCACCATGGACGGTGGCTTCGCCGCGATCGACGAGTCCCGGGTCCGCTCCAGCGCGGACGAGGTGCTCGACGCCGCCGAGGAGCGCCTCGGCGAGGGACTGAACGTGACCCGCTCCGTGGAGACCGGCGATCCCACCACGGTGCTGGCGGACATGTCCAGGGACGCGAGCCTCGTGGTGATCGGCAAACGCCGCGGCGGGGGACTGGCCGACCGGATCCTTGGGGCCGTTTCCTCGGCCCTGCCCCCCCACGCGTACTGCCCCACAGTGGTGGTGCCCTACGCGGCAAACGCGCGCCCGAACATCCCGGTGCGCCGGATCGTGGCCGGTATGGACGGCTCCGACGCCGCCCGCATCGCCCTGGGCGCCGCCATCAACGAGGCGATCGCATGGAAGGCCGACCTCACCGTGGTCTCCGCCGTCCCCCTGGCCACCGGTGGGGCGGCGCTCTCGTGGGGACTCGCCCCCATGGACCCCGACGAACTGCTCGCGGACGTCCAGAGCGGACTGGACGAGATCGTGGGCGCGGCGCTGGCCGAGGTGGGGGAGGCGGCCTCCGGCCTGAGTGTGGACAAGCACGCACTCGGCGGCTCCGGTGCCGCCCTCATGACCGAGTTCTCCA
>CAZTOM010000021.1:5164-16603 GCA_964615555.1 uncultured Actinomycetaceae bacterium | reverse complement strand
ACGTCCTTGTGCCCGGCGCCTGGACCGTGGCCCAGGGCCACGACTACATCGAGGAACTGGAGGGCGACCTCCTCCGTGCCCTACCCGGCATGCGCATCATCACCCACCTCGAGCCGGTCGAGGACCCGGCCAGCTACGAGGACATCCCGCAGGGCCACCTGCCGATCGAACGCCGGGACTGAGGCTCCCGCGCACGCCCGTTCGGCACCCCGTCGCTGCGCCGCGCGCAGTACTACGCGGTCTCGAGCCCACGCCTGTTCGGCACCCCGTCGCTGCGCCGCGCGCAGTACGACTCGATTTCGATCCCACGCCCGCTCGGCTCCCCGGGCTCACACTCGGCCCACCCGGCATGTTGCCGGTGCTCGCCATATAGGCGCGCAAACGCAACATGCCCGATACTCCTCGGACGCTCCGCACGGCTCACGAGACCCGCACCCACCCCAGCCAGCCTGCGCACCCGTCCCCACCGACGACGGAACCCGGGTGGCGTCTCCTGCCAACCCGGGCTCCGTCGTCGGGAAATCATCGCTGGACGCGGGCGTTGCCCTTCCACATCGCCCACACCTGGTCCTCGTCCGCGGCCATGCCGTAGTCGTACAGCGAGGTTGCGGCGAGGGCGCCGGTGGCCCAGCCGAACTGGGCGCACTTCTCCACGTCCCAGCCCTTGAGGATGCCGTAGAGGACGCCACCCACGGAGCCGTCGCCGCCGCCGATGCGGTCCATGACGTCGATGTGGCGCAGCGGCGCGAGGTAGAACTCGCCGTCGTTCCACAAGAGGATGCCCCACTCGTGGGCGTTGGCGGACTTCACCTCGCGCAGCGAGGTCCCGATCCAGTGGGCCTCCGGGTAGGCCTCCTTGATGCGGCCGATCATGGCCTTGAAGTCGTCGATCTTCTCATCGATCGACTTGCCGCCCGCCTCCGGGCCCTCGATGCCGAGGCAGAGCTGGAAGTCCTCCTCGTTGCCGTAGAGGATGTCGCAGTTCTCGGCGATCTCGTGGAACGCGGCGGAGAGCTCCTCCTCGCGACCCTTCCAGAAGGTGGCGCGGTAGTTCAGGTCCATGGCCACCAGGGTGCCGTTCTCGCGCGCCTTCTTCGCGAGGGCAACGCAGAACTCCGAGGTGGAGGGCGAGAGCGCCGCGATCAGGCCGGAGAGGTGGAGGATCTTGACGCCCTCCTCCACGAACAGCGTGTCCAGGTCGAACTGGTTGACGTTGAGCTCGCGGCCCACCTCTCCGGCGCGGTCGTTCCACACGCGCGGCGCACGGCCACCGAAGCCGGAGTCCGCAATGTTGAACTGGTGGCGCAGCCCCCAGGCGTCGCCCTGCGGGAGGTCCGGACCCTCGTACATGAGGTTGCGCTTTCGCAGGTCCGCCTTGATCATCAGCGAGATCGGAGACCCCTCCACGAACGCGGTCAGCACCTTACACGGCTCGCCGAGGTACGAGACCACCGTTGCCACATTCGTCTCCGCGCTCGTGGCCTGCATCATGTACCGATCGGCGATGTGGACGGGTGCGCGCTCAACCGGCGTGATCCTCACGCCCATCGAGGTGGGAACCACCAGCGACCACTTCGCATCCTCACGCAGCTTCATTGCAACTCCTTGTGGCTCTTGGGACGGCATCGTCGTATTACACCAACTCTAGGGATCGCAGTTTCGCATTGTCCGGTGGTTGCCACCTGCTGCCACGGCCAGATTGGCGCGCACGCTGGCGCACCCGTTCGCGCAGCAGCGCCGAGCCCCCGACGGCGTGGCTCGCCTGTCGTGGCCCGCGCCCCGTGGGGCTGTTGCTGGTTTCCGTCGGTATCCGACGGCGTCACTCACCACCCCGGCGCCGTTCGGCCCGCGCGGTCGGGGGACGGAGGACTGCGTTTCCCGTCCTCCGGTGATTGTCCGGTTGGGTTGCCCGGCGCGCACGCTCAGCGTGCGCTCGGGTCGGATCCGTCACCACCATCGTCGGTGTCGTGGGTTCCGCGGTCGCGCGTGCCGTGGTCACTACTGGTGGTGAGGTTCCAGCCGCGCCGGGTCAGGGCCTCGGCCAGGCGGTGGGCCTCCCGTCCCGGGCTGGCCTGGAACTGGCACCAGCTTGAACGCAGGGCCGGCTTTAACCCGGCCGCACGACGCGCATCCTCCCGCCCCTCCCGCGCCGGACCCGCCCCACCGGGCACAGTGTCCTGCACGGCATCGGGGACAGGGCCGGGCCCGCCAGCGGGGGCGGGGTATCGGTGCTGGCCGGGGCAATTGAGGAGTGTTCCGGGGAGGAGGAGGGGTGGGGGCGCGTGTTCGGTCAGCCCGGTAGGGGTGGTGACCGAGATGGTGCCGCCCGTTGAGGTTGTGGTCCAGCCAGGGTGTTCCTTGACGTAGTTACACCGCTCGCACCGGCCGCTGGCATTCTCGTAGGTGGTCTGCCCGCCCTCACGGACGGGGACGGTGTGGTCGATGTGCCGGATCGGGGCCCCACAGTAGGGGGTGGCGCACACGTCATCGCGTAGCAGGATCATCTGGCGTAGCTGCCCATCAAAGGTCCGCCGCCGCGAGTCCATCCCCACCAGCTCTCCACTCCCCGGGCGGGTGAACAGGCGCCGTAGGAACACCGACTCGGTACTTGCCGGGTCCAGCCACGCCCGTGCCAGGGCGGCGGGGATCGGGCCGTGGCCGGGAAGGTGGGCCGGGGTCTCATCCTTCCCGAACAGGGCACCGTCCGTCATCACCACCCCCACCTCCACCGGCAACTCCCGCGCCGACTCGGTACCCGTCACCCGCCCCACCAACAAGTCCGCCATGAGCTGGGCCTTCGTGCGTCCCTCCGGGTCACCCATGGCGAGCTGGGTCTGGGCGTCCCGCAGCAACGTCCCATACGTGGCCACGGCCTCACGCATCGGTAGCAGGGCGGTGAGGTAGGCCATCGCGTCCGGAGCCGGACGCAGGGACACCCGCCGCTCCCCCTCCTTCCGGCGCAGCTGGGCCACCGCGCCTGCCCCATCCAGCTTCTGCGCCAACGCCCTGGCTTCCGCGGCCAGACGTGCATCGCTCAGACCGGTCAGTCGCGGGGCCAGGGCAGCATCCACTACGCCGCGGTCCCCCACTCCCAGCCAGGCCGTCTCCCGGGCCACCAGAGTCGCCCGCCATTCCGAGAGCCGCCCCTCACTCATCGCGGCCATCGTGTGGGGCAACTCGTCCACCAACGCCCGCGCCAACCCCACATAGCGCGACCCACGCGACGGGGACTCACGCCGCGCGAGGGCCACCTCCGAGGCCACCCCCTGGCAGCGCTTCCCGGCAGGGACCCCTGCCGCGGCCTCCGCGGCCTCCCGCAACTCATACAATCGGGCCGTCTCCCGCGCCTGCGCCGCCGCACACGCCGCCTTCACCTCCTCCAAAGCCCGCACCCGAGCCACCGCCTCCACCTGATCGTGGGCAGGGGCCATCCCACCCAGGACTGCCACCAGCCCCGCGATCTCCGACGACGACCAACCTGTCATACCCACAACGCTAGATGCGACGACTGACACAAACGTCTGACCTGCGAAAACACCCCAACCAAGAGCAGTAGACGGGCGCAATGAGGCGAGCGCAAGGGGGTCCACGAGGGAAGGCGAGAACGGCGGACCCCCGACCTGCCAGCCATCCGCCGCACGGCGAGTGCGAAACGCAACCCGGGCCCCGCCGTCGGGAATCAGCGCGCCAGCCCTGCCACCCCCACCGCCCCTCCCTCCCGCCGCGGCCAAAAGAACGAGACAATCGAGCCATGAAGCACCGCGTGGTCGATTCCCCGGTTGGGGAGTACGTGATAGTCGTGGACGAGGGGGATGCCGTCACCGGCATCTACCACCGCGGCCAGGACGGCCTGCCGTTGGACGTCGGGGAGCGGGATGACACCGTGGCCGAAACAGCCGCCCACCAACTCGAGCAGTACTTTGCGGGCACCCGGCACGCCTTTGACTTCCCCATGAACCCGCATGGAACGGACTTCCAGCAGGCGGTGTGGCGGGCCATCGCCGCGATCCCGCCCGGCCACCTGCGCACGTACGGCGAGATCGCCGCGGAACTGGGCTCATCCGCCCGGGCAGTGGGCGGCGCGACGGGTCGTAACCCGATCTCGATCGCGATTCCCTGCCACCGGGTGGTCTCAACGGGCGGCGCGATCACCGGATATGCGGGAGGCTTGGAGGTGAAGGAGTGGCTGCTGCGCCACGAGGGCTACCGGATCACCCCCGCCCGGGGTACCGAACCGGCCGCCCGAGCGGCGCGCGTGACTCCCGCGGGCCAGAGTTGACCCACCGGTAGTGCCCGGCCCCGCACGGGCCCGGATTCACCGGTTCGGCTCGGCTGCGTCGGGCAGGCACACGGCCACCCCGAACAACCGAGGTGCCCTCCACCCCGGAGCGCACGAGCCGTCCGGAAGGAGTCTCCGTGTCCGTCAACCACCACGTGTCAGCCGAGCTCGCCGCCGCAGGCGGGCGCGCCACCATCTCCCCCCTCGATTCCACCTCGCACAGCCGCCCCTCCGCCGGGAGCACCTGGCTCGTCACCCTCACCCGTGCTCTCCCTGCCTCCCCCGACGACGTCTGGTCCTGGTTGGTCCAGCCCAAGCGGCTGGCCGCGTGGTCACCGATCGTCCCGGACGAGCCGTTCACCCACGTGGGTGAGCGCCGGTCCAAGGAGAAGCCCTCCGACGAGGAGGAGATGATCGCGGACGTGCTCGGGGTGGAGGAGAACCACCTGGTGAAGCACCGCTGGGGCGATTCCACCCTCACTTGGAAGGTGGTGGGCCTGAGCGCCCGCGAGACCGGCGGGACCCCGGTCACCCAGCTCACCCTCGAGCAGGAGGCCCCCTCCCGCGACGACGCGCTGGACGCCGCCGCCGGCTGGGACGTGGCGCTCGCCGTGCTCGCCACCATGATCCGGCTGGGCGCCGATCCGGTGCACCCCCACCGGAACACCGAGGGGACACCCCGCTCCCAGCGGGAGGAGGGCGAGAAGCTGCGGCGGATCGTCGGCGAGGACGCCCTCGCGTACGGCTGGCAGGACCTGCGAGACGGGTACGCCGAGGGGCACCCCGAGGGCTGAGGGCGCGGCTGGCAGGCACCCGGCGCCCTGGCCAGCACACCCACCCGCACCCGGCCAGCACACCAACCCTCCTGGCACCCCGGCCGGCACACCCCCGCCCCCGTGGCAACTTCCCCGAAATCCCCTTCCGCACTACGGGCGGTCCGTAAGACTTGAACGCATACGCATGGGAAAAATCGCAAGCAACGCAAAGGAGCGCACAGCATGGTGGACCTGACTGCCCAGCCGTTCAACCTGGACGAAGAAGCCCAGGCGTGGGTGAAGGAAACCCTGGCCGGCATGAGCGATGACGAGAAGATCGGTCAACTGTTCGTCAACATGGGCTCGTCCCGGGACGAGGACTACCTGACCGAGATGGTGCAGAAGTACCACATCGCGGCTGTGCGCTACCAGCCGGGCCCGGCGGCGGAGATCTGGGAGCAGAACAACATCCTGCAGACCAAGTCGAAGATCCCGATGCTGATCGCCGCTAACACGGAGGCCGGCGGTAACGGCGCGTGCACGGACGGCACGTACGTGGGCTGGGAGATCAAGGTGGCGGCCGCGGGTGAGGATGCCCCGCGCTACGCCTACGAGCTCGGCCGGATCTCCGGTGTGGAGGCGGCGGCGATCGGCTGCAACTGGTCGTTCGCGCCGATCGTGGACCTGTACCGCAACTGGCGCAACCCGATCATCTCCAAGCGCACCTGGGGCGCGGACCCTGACCAGACGATCGAGCTGGCCAAGGAGTACATGCGCGGCATCATGGAGTCCAACATCATGCCCGCCGCCAAGCACTACCCCGGTGACGGCATCGACGAGCGCGACCAGCACCTCTCCTCCGCCCCCAACTGGTACTCCATGGAGGAGTGGGACGAGACGTTCGGCAAGGTCTACAAGGCCCTCATCGATGCGGGCCTGCCCAGCATCATGGCCGGCCACATCGCGCTGCCGAGCTACCAGAAGCACTTCGATCCGGACTCGAGCGAGTTCACGCCGGCCACCCTGTCCAAGGCGATCACCACGGACCTGCTGCGCGGCAAGCTGGGCTTCAACGGCCTCGTGGTCACGGACGCCTCGCACATGGTGGGCATGACCGGCTTCGCGAAGCGCAGTGACATCCTCCCCATGGCGATCATGGCGGGCTGCGACCTCTTCCTCTTCTTCAACGACCCGGACGAGGACACCGCCTGGATGAAGGCCGCCCTCGAGGACGGCCGCCTCACCCGCGAGCGCCTGGACGAGGCCGTCACGCGCACGCTCGCCCTGAAGGCCCGCATCGGCCTGCACAAGCTGGCGAAGGAGGACATCCTCCCGCCCAAGGACGAGGCGATGGCCAAGATCAAGCTGCCGGAGCACACGGCAGTGGCCGAGGAGCTCTCGGACCGCGCGGTCACCCTGGTCAAGGACACCGATACCGGCGTGCTGCCCATCTCCCCGGAGAAGAACAAGCGGGTGCTCGTGGTGCCGATCTCCGGCCCCAAGAACCCGATGGCCCACTCCAAGGGTCCGCGCGGCGCGGACGTGCTCGCGGAGAAGATGCGCGAGCGCGGCTACGAGGTGGAGCTCTACGAGTCGCTGACGGACAAGCAGTCCCACATGACGGACGAGGAGTTCGCGAAGGCCGTGATCGGCGCGTATGCCGGCAAGGCCCCGATCTCCGCGCTCACGGACAAGTACGATCTGGTCATCTCCGCCGCCCAGGTGGACGGCCTCATGCAGCCCACCGAGCGTGTGTACTGGCCGGCGTCCAAGGGCACCCCGGATATCCCGTGGTACGTCCACGAGCTGCCCACCGTGTTCGTGTCCTTCGCCTGCCCCTACCACCTCGCGGACGTGCCGCAGGTCAAGACCTTCGTCAACGCCTATGACGCCCACGCGCACACCGTCGAGGCGGTCCTCGACAAGCTCGAGGGCAAGAGCGAGTTCCAGGGCACCCCGTCCACGGACGTGTTCTGCGGACTGCCGGACACGCACCTGTAGCAACCCGACGACGGCGCAGCCCGCCTTCCGTAGGCAGCCGAACCCCTAGCCGCCCGCCCCAGCGGGCACCCCGAAGAAAGGATCCATCCCATGGCTGAGATGCCCGCCGCCGCACAGGTGCTCGTTGACTTCGAGCCGAAGCACGACTTCTTTGTTGGAATCGACTCAGATGGTTGCGCGATGGACGCGATGGACATCAAGCACCTGGAGTGCTTCACGCCGGCCTACATCCTGGCGTGGGACCTGCAGCCGGTTTCCACGCTCGCACGGGAGACCGCGGTGTTCGTGAACCTCGGGTCTATCACGCGCGGCCTGAATCGCTGGCTTGCGCTGCGCCAGTTGCTGGACCTGCTGCGTGACCGCGCGGAGGTGGCGGAGCGTGGCGTGGTGATCCCGGATTACCCGGAGCTCACGGACTTCATCGACTCCTCCTACCCGCTCTCGGACAAGGGGCTGGCGGCGTGGGCGGCGGAGAACCCGTCGGAGACGGCGGACCGGATGATCCGCTGGGGCGATGACGTGAACCGCCGGATCGCCGAGATGGTGCACAACTCCGGGCCGTTCCCGGGGGTGCGCGAGGCGATGGAGGCCATGGACGGGAAGGTGGACCAGATCGTGGTCTCGGCCACCCCGATGGAGGCACTCGAGCGCGAGTGGCACGAGCACGGGCTGGACAAGTTCATGGGTGTGATCGCCGGCCAGGAGATGGGCGGCAAGGCCCAGCATGTCCACTACGGCGCCAAGGGCAAGTACGCGGACAACGACCACATCATGCTGATCGGGGACGCCCCCGGCGACCGCGACGCCGCCGCGAAGGAGGAGGTCCTCTACTACCCGATCCTGCCCGGCAAGGAGAAGTTCTCCTGGAAGCGCTTCAAGGACGAGTCCCTCGGCAAGTTCCTGGACGGCACCTTCGCGGGTGAGTATCAGCAGATGCTGATCGATGAGTTCAACGCACTGCTGCCAGCTGAGGTTCCGTGGGAGACCGTCTCCGGCGACCGCGCCGTGAAGATGCCGGTGGTCAAGCACTGACGCCCGCAAGAACGGGCCCGGCATCGTAGAGGTGTCGGGCCCGTTCTTTTCTGCACGGGTACCTCCGAGGCGTCAAGCCCGTTCCCTCCTGAACGGGCGTCTTCGAGGTGTCCGGCCAGGCTTCCCGTGCGCCATGGGCAGAGGTGGTGTCTTCCATCTCGTGCACACAGTGGACACCTTGGTGCACACATACGAGAGCTCATCACAGGGCGTTCCCCACCTGTTCGAAACGCTCGTGTACACCCATGTGTGCACTGGGTACACGAACCCCGAAACACCATGTTCACCGGTGCAGTGCCAGTTCAGAGCACGGCAGCTGCGGCGCGGACGGCGCCCTCGCTGACCCGGGCGCCACCCTCGTCCACGGTGAGGCCGAGGGCACGGTCTGCGGCGGTGAGCATGTTGCGCATCCGGTTCGAGGAGTTCCGCGAGACCCGGAACAGCTCCTCGAGGGCGGCGGGCTCGAAGATCGCGTCCAACCACTCACGCGGGCTAATGGAGGGCCGGTCACCGCTGGGCGGGGTGGCGTGCCGGCCCCCGCTGGGCGGGGTGGCGTGCCGGTCACCGCTGGGCCGGTTGGCATGCCGGCCCCCGCCCGGGGTGGTGGGAGGCGAGGCCTCGGCCACCGTCCCGAGGGAGACCTCAATCCTGCGCTCGAGGATCCGACGCACCGCGGCCACGTCCGGGAGTCCCGGGATATCCACCACGAGGTTCACGAAGTCCTGCGCGTCCCGCCATGCGCCGCCCTCGGTGTGGCGCGGCTGCGCGGCAATCACCACGGCGGTGCGCAGCTCCGGGAGGAAGCGGACGATCCGCTTCATGAATGCTGCCCTGATCGTGGCGGCCTCCTCGCCCTGAATCTCGCTGGCGAAGAACTGGTCCAGGTCATCCAGGACCAGCACCACATGGCGGCCGTCCTCCCGGAGGACGTCGAGAAGGGTGAGGGCACGGTCCACATCGTCCAACTCACCCTGCACACGGGCCACCTTCTCCACCTCGGTGGCGAGGTCGATGCGGATGAGGCCGAGGTTGAAGGAGATGCCGGCACGGTCGCGGCGCCCGCGGTCCTGGGATCGGGCCGCCTGCTCCACCCCCATGCGGGTTTGGCCCGTGACGTCCTGCGCCATGCGGGTGATGACGCGCGCGAGTTCGCGGGCGAAATCGGCCGGCTCGGTCACGGCGCCCACCTCACGGCGCTGCCCGAGCCGCATCCGGATAGGAAGGAACTCCTCCTCCCCCTCCCCCAGCACGAACTCCACCACCGAGGACTTGCCCGTCCCGGACTCACCCCGGACCACCACGGTTGACCCGGTGCGCCACTCCCGCGCGATGGCCTCCTCGAACAGGTGGCGGCCCGTGAGCTGGTCGAACGGGACGTGCCGGGCCGGCAGCTCGGAACCCACCCGGCCCCCGCTGAACGCGTGCGCGTCCCGCAGCAGCGACATCACCTCCCGGACCGCCGCCGCACTCGGCTCAGCCATTACTGCCCGCCCCCTTCCGCAGCCCCCCACCCATTACTGCCCCTCACGCGGTAGACACGGCGCGGCCTCCCCGGCCGGCCATCGTGCTCGTCACTGTATTCCACGAGACCCTCATCAAGGAGGCTGCGGAACACCTGCCCGGCCCGCGCCGCGGTCCACCCGAGCCGGTCCAGGAGCCGCGGATCGGAGGCCGCCGCCGCACCCAGGGCCTGCAACTCCGCGAACAGCATCGACTCCGGGCGCCCCAGGGCCGCAACACGGCCGGCGACCTCGGCGGCGTCGCGGGCCGCGTCGTCGAGGGACTGCAGTCCGTGCTCCCGGACCAGGGTGAGGGCCTGGCGGGGGGTGAGGCCGTCCATGCCGGCAGGGAGGGTGACGGGGCGGTCCAGGCGGCGGGCGAGGATTTCTTCGAGGCGGGCGAGCGGCGCGCCGGTGAGGCGGACGGTGGTCTCGAAGAAGACATCGGCGGGTGGGGAGAGGTAGGAGGTGGCGGCGTCCGCGGGGATCGCGACCACCCACTGGTGGCCCTCCTGCCAGCGGGTGTCGCGGCCGGCGCCGAAGAGGTCGCGGAAGGTGGGCAGGTCCGTGCCGTCGAGGAGGACGACGGCGGGGCTGGCGGTGGCGGGGTTGGTTGCGGCCCGCTCGGCGACTTCGGCGAGGATGTCGGCGGCGTCACGGCCGGCGGCGTTCACGAAGAGGGGGATGGGGGTGGTGGAGGTGGCGGTTGCGGCGGTGGGGTGTTCGGTTGCGCGGTCGGGGGTGGCGGGTGCGGCGGTGGCGCGTTCGAGGTGGTACTCGAGCGAGTGGAGGAGGCTGGTGGCGCCGGCGCCGCGCTCCGAGACGACGGCCACGTTCAGGCCGGCGGCGATCGCGGCGAAGGCGGTCTCGTCGGCGTCCGAGGTGACGTAGAGGCGCTGATCGGGCGTGGTGGCGAGGAGCGGGCGGGCCGAGAGTGGGCGGGCGGAGAGTGCGCGGATCGGAAGGGTGGGGTCGGGAGGGGCAGGGTCGGGACCGGTGGAGTCGCGACGGACGGGGCCGGAAAGCGTGTGGTCGGGGGACATGGGTCACCTCCTTGTTAGGGAAACTTTAGTAAAGATAATGAAGGCCGGCAAGAGATACCGCAGTCGGGGCATACGCGGGGGAGGGCCGGCACTCGGCCTGTCCGTGGTAACCGGCCGTGGGCCGCTCTCCATACGGACTGCGGCCCAGAAGCCAAAAAGGGTGTGGTGCCAGCTCTCGCCAGGTGGGATGCTGGACCCATGCAGGTCTACGGCGCACCCGGACCTGAGCCGGGCGAGGACCGCAACGCCCTGCCCGCTCTCAGCGGCTCGTTTCTCCTAGCCGCGCTCACGGCTGTGCTGATCCTCTTCTACACGCGCTTCCCCACCCCTGTGGAACTCGCGATCGCCGGGGGCGCAGCGGTGCTCGCCGCCATCGGCCTCAACTACGGCTCCACAATGCTGCACTACACCCCCAGCGAGATCGCGTGCACGCGGTTCCTGGGGCGGATCCTCGGGCGCACGGGAGCGCCGGTGAGCCTCGAGCACCTGGCCTCGGTCACGTACTACGAGCGGCGGGACCTGCTCCTCACGCTGCGGGACGCGTTCGGGAACAAGGTGGAGATCGACGTCTCGAGCCCGTGGCCCCGGATCGACGAGTGGGGGTCCCTCATCGAGGCGGCAGCGTTCCGCCGCGGCGTCCCCCTCACCGACGAGGTCCGCGAGATCCTTCGCTGCGGCTACGGCCGCTGGACCTGGGCCTACTGATCCACCTCCTGTACCGGTCGGCACCCAACCAGGGCGGGGGCCGGGCCCTGGTACGGAACCCGCCTCGCCGGATGGTTTGCGCGTCGTGAGGACTCGGAAGCAGCTCAGGCACGGCTGGCAGGGCT